>NZ_JBHXJK010000074.1:37599-42199 GCF_042723255.1 Amycolatopsis thailandensis | reverse complement strand
CTATGAAAGGTCCTTTCCTTGCGAATTTCGCAAGGAAAGGACCTTTCATAGCGCGCTGCCGGGGTCTAGGCGGCTGTCCAGAGGGCAGGCACGTTCGGCGGCTCCCAGCCCGGCAGGGACCGATGGCCCTGACGGCACACGTAAGCCGCGCCGTTGTAGGTCACCCGGGCACCGGTCGCGTAATCGACGTTCGGCTTCCAGGCGTCGGACGGCACCGAGGTGGTCGTCGTCGGTGTGGTGGTGGTCGTCCGGGTCGTCGTCGGACTGGTCGTGGTGGTGGGTGACGTGGTCGTCGTACCCGTGGTCGTGGTGGGGGTGGTGGTCGTCGTCGGCGGAGCGCCGCCGCCGCGCGGGTTGTCCGACGCGATCGCGTAGGTCGTCCCGCCGAAGGTGAACGTGAAGTTCGACGGGGACGCGATCGGCATGTAGTAGTTCAGCCGGACCTCGACCGTGGCACCCGGGGCGATGTTCTGCCAGGACGGCACGGTCACCGCGACATGCTGGAAGTCTCCCTTCATGCCACCGACGTTGGGCCCGCTGTGTCCCTTGCTCGTGACGGCCAGGCCGAAGCCGGACTGGTCGGACATGCTGCCGGGTGCGCTCGTGCCGTAGTCGAACTCGATTTTCGTCCCACCGGGGATGGTGGTGGTCGAATTGTTGGTGATGCGCATCTGCGGGGTGATCGGGTAGTTCGCGTCGCCCAGCGCGAAGCCGGTCAGCTTGACGTTCGCGTTCAGCACCGAAGACGGCGCCGGACGCCCCGACTTCGAGTTGCCGTACGGGGCGGCGCCGCGCAGGCCGTCGTTGATCTTCGTGATCAGCGTGTCGCCCATGAAGTACTGGCCCTTGGCGCTGTCGAAGGCGTAGTCGCCTGCCAGTTCCCAAATCATGACGCCGCCGATGCCCTTGTCGGCCACGTACTTGGCCTTCGTGGCGAGCGACTCTTCGTCCTCAGTGGACAGGAACACCTTCTTGTCGTTGTTCCACAGCCACGGCGTCACCATGCTGTTGTCGTAATACCGGTTGTAGGTGCCGGAGAGCCGGTCCTTCGGGTTGTTCTTCGGGTCCAGCCCGTACTTCTCCAGGTAGTCCGGGGTGATCTCGTTTTCGAGGTTCTTCGCGTGCCACATGGGGTTCGCGCCCGCCGGTACCTCGGCGCCCGTCAGGCTCATGTCGTGCCAGAGGTTGTCGATGCCGATCGCGCCGTTACCGCACGGCACCGTCGAACCGACCTGCGATCCGGTGCCGGGTGGACATTGTTTCTGGTCCGGCAACGGTGCGGTGCCCCACAGTCCGTTCGTCCCGCCGGACACACCTTGCCAGCCCCGGGTGTAGAACCCGACGCCGATGTTGATCCGGCCGGCTTGCATGGCGCCGCGGAAATAGTGATACGCCCAGTCGGTGTTGAGATAACCCTGACCGTCGTACTGCGGTGTCGTGTACACCTGCCAGTGCGCGAGTTCCGCGTCCTTGCCGTTGTCGTAGAGCGCCGCGTTCGGCCCGGCGAACTGGTTCCACGCGCCGTGCAGGTCGTAGCTCATCATGTTGGCGTAGTCGAGATACTGCGTGACGCCGTAGACCTCCTGGCCGCGCAGCAGCCAGCCGGACGCGGGGACGGCCGCGGTCAGCAGGTAGTGCTTGCCGTCGGCGGCGCCCGCCTGGTCGATCTTCTGGCGCAGCGTGCGCATCAGGTTCTCGTAGCCCGCCCACAGCGTGCCGCGGTTGGCCTGCGCGATCCAGTAGTCGTCCGGGTTTCCGGCGTAGTTCGCCGAAGTCGCGTACTCGTAGTCGATGTCCGCGCCGTTGAATCCGTAGTCGCGCAGGAACTTCACGACGGAATCCGCGAAGGTGTCGATGCTCGCTTGGCTTTGCGTCATCTTGTAGAACCCGCCCGACGCGTTGCGCGTGCCGTCCGGGTTCAGGAAGCCGCCCGTCTCCGCCCAGCCGCCGATCGAAACCAGCGTCTTCACGTTCGGGTACTGCTTCTTGTACTTGTTCAGCAGATTGAAATGTCCCTTGTAGGGCAACGACGGATCCATCTCGGCGCCGGGCACGCCCGGCCATTCCATGCCGATGGACTCGTTGTTCGGGCCCGGGGCGCCGACCGACACCTTGTTCTGCGCGTCGACATGCGCGAACGCGTAGTTGAGGTGGGTGACCTTGGTCCACGGGATGTTGTTCGCGAGATACGCCGGTGCGCCGTTCTTGCCGGTGCGCCAGCTGGTGAAGTAGCCGATCACGCGACGGGAATGCCCTTCTCCCAGGGATTCCCGTCCGTTGGTGTCGTAGACGGTGCAGTAGGGGGTGTCGACGCCGGGTGTCCGGTACAGCCCGTCGGGACGACAGTCCTCGTGGCCTGCCGCGCTCGACGTGGTGGGGCTGATGACGACGATCATGAGTCCGGCCAGCGTGATGAGCGACGCCAGCAGGGGGAGTAGTTTCCTGGTTCTCCTTGGCACGCCGAACCTCCGACAGTGGAAGATGGCCCTCGGTCAGAGCAGCTTGAGCCGCCGAGGCGACGCGCGTCAATAGGTGTAGACCAATTTCCATCCTGTGCCGTATGGCCGAACGTACCTGTGGTTCGTCAGGTCTGGTCTTCGTCGAGGAGCGAGGGGGGTTCCGGCGCCGGCGTGTAAGTGAGGCCTCGCAACAGGGTTCGCGGGTGGCCATACTCTCGGCCACATCTCGTGAGTGCTATGACCCCGTGCCCTTCGACGCGGGTGTCCGGCCCGATCTTGCCCGGGTGCACCGAAATCGCCTCCGCGATCGTATCCGCGTCACAGTGGTCCGGTAGCCCGAGCTCCGCTTTGAGGCGCCGGTGGCGCCGGACCCATTCCCGTTGCCAGTCCAAGGGATTGTCGGTGTGCTCGATGTCGTCGGCCCAGCCTTCGGGCAGCGGGGTGTCCTCGTGGGGGAGCAGGTAGCCGTTCTCGGCCGGGAGTTCGCCGACCGCTTCTTCGGGAGCGGAGACGTCATAGGACCGGACCAGCTCGCCTTTTTCGGCGACGCACCACGAAGTCGTCGAGTCGCCGTAGCTGCGCCAGTACTGGTGCGCCGCGCCGAACAGGCGGCTCAACACGACGCAGCGGTCACGGTCCACTTCGCGTCGGACCTTCTCGTTCGCGAGCATGGCCTGATACTGCTCGCGCGGCTCGATGCTCCAGGTGCTTTCGTCGGTGACGCTCGCCGGGTGCTGATCGTCCGACGGCCTGCCGAAGACGAACGTCCACCCGTCGAGCACGGGACTGACGTAGATCCGCGCACAGCGTTGATGCCCGGAGCCGTGGTAGTGCTGGTTCCGGATTTCGGCGCCCAGCGACATGGTCACCGGTTCCGGATCGGACAGGCCGAACGCGTCGAGCACCGCCGCCTGGTCCGTGGTCGGGATGGCGTACCAGAACTCGCAACTCCGCATCGCGACCGGCACCTCGTCGGCGATCTTGCCCCGGATCAGGCGACGGACGAGCGCGAGGTCGTGCTCGCCGAGCGCCTCCGGGCCGCCCAGGCCGAACAGCAGAGCGCGCGCCGCGTTGCGCAGCGACTGATCCCCGGTGCGCCGGATTTCGCGCAGTTCGGGAAAATCGTCCGGTCCGGCGTCTTTCAGCTCCCAGGTGCTGACGCGTTCCCCGGCGACCAGGCTTTCGGCCACGGCTCTCATGTCCATACCGCGGAGGCTAGCCAAGCACCACGACAGAAAACTCGTTCCCGTCGGGATCGGCCATTTCCACGCGACCGTTTTCCTGTGGACCGAGGCGGGCCGCGCCGAGCGAGACGAGCCGGTCGATCTCCGCGAGGGGGCCGTCCAGGACGAAACGGAGCCGATTCGGTCCGCTCTTCGGGGTGAACGGCGGGCCGCCCCAGGTGATCTTCGGGCCGCCGCGCGGAGACCGGATCGCGGTCTCCTGGTCCTGATCCCAGACCAGCGGCCAGTCCAGTGCCTCGCTCCAGAAGTAACCGACTTCCTGCGAGCCGTCGCTCGCGACGGCGCCGACGAAACCGCAGTCGGCGAGGAAGTCGTTGCCCGGCTCGATGACGCAGAATTCGTTGCCCTCGGGGTCGGCGAGCACGACATGCTTCTCGTCCGGAAGCTGGCCGATGTCGATGTGTCGCCCGCCGAGTCCGAGCGCCTTCGCGACCGTCCGCCGCTGGTCGTCGAGGGACTCGCTCGTCAGGTCGAAATGCATCTGGTTCTGGCGGGTCTTCGGTTCGTCGCTCTTCACGAACCTCAGCCGGAAGCCGGTGTCGCCGATTTCCCGGCCGAGTAAACCGGTCCAGAATCGTTCGAGACCTTGCGGGTCGTGCGCGGCGAATTCGAGCGCTCGCAAAGTGGCGGTCATAAGCGACGCTAAGAACAACGGCGCTCCACACGCAACCGATTTATGGACGGTAAGGCAACGGTGGCGGGTGAGGTTCCGGACTGGTCGGCGCGCCGGTCGCGGCCCGAGTGTCCACTGGGGACACTTCGTGACGATTGAGCGTCCGATTCATGCCTGTATGAGCAGTTCTGCGTGGGGTCGTGAGGGGTTTTTTTTTTTTTGTATAAAAAATAATAAAAAAACCACCCCCCGCCCCGCGACGGCCACCCCCGCGGCCCCCCCAC
>NZ_JBHXJK010000074.1:0-37589 GCF_042723255.1 Amycolatopsis thailandensis | reverse complement strand
TGTGTTTTGTGGTTTTCTTTTAATATTTTTTTCTAAAAAAAAAAAACACCCCCCCCCCCCCCCCGCGACGGCCCTGCTCGGCACGCCGGCGAGCGAACCGGACACCTCAACCTCCAGTAAGTACATGAAGGCCCCCTTCCTGTACCTAGGCGCAAGGAAGGGGGCCTTCATGTACTTGAACCGGTCAGCAGGAGACGCCGGACCGTCCGTTCTCCACCCGCGCGGTCAGCGTCCGCAGGAACGACGGATCCCCGTCCGCCGTCACGCGAACGTCGTACCAGCCGCCCGAAACCGGCCAGTCCACGGTGACCGAACGTCCGGCCCCGACCCGCACCACCCGCGTGAACCGCGAGGACGACAGCCGCAGCGTCAGCGCCGAAGTGCCCGAGTTGGACAGCTTGAACTCGACACCCGAACGCCACGTCAGGAACCGTGTCCGGACGTCGACGCCCGCGGCGGCCCCGCGACGGTTCCCGCGCAGTTCCCACCACGACCGGTTCGGACCCTGGACGACGACGCGGTACTCGTCACCGGCCAGCTTCACGACCTCCGGCGCCTCACCGCGGACATCGCGGTGCGCGGGCTCGGCGAACTCGCCCTTGTACGGGTACAGCGCGAAATGGGCCGAAGACGAGCCGCTGTTGGCCAGCGAAAGCGCCAGGTTCCCGGACTTGTCGACCGCGCCGGACACCGAGACCTGGTACGGCAGCGGACGCGACGGCCGGTTGCCGGGCTCTGCCACCGGCAGGCTCTGCTCCGCCGGGGCGGACGGCCGCCAGCGGCTGATCGGCGCGGGCACCGGACCGGGCCGGTTCACCCGGGGCTGGCGGCCGGCGCGCGAGAAGTCGAAGGCGCCGGTGAGGTCGCCCGCGACGGTCCGCCGCCACTTGCTGATGTTCGGCTCGCCCACGCCGGTCCAGCGTTCGAGGAACCGCAGCACCGAGGTGTGGTCGTACACCGTCGAATCGACGTTGCCGCCGATCGACCACGGCGAGACGACCGTCATCGGCACGCGCGGGCCGAACCCGAGCGGCTGGCCGTTGAAGTGGTCCGCGTCGTTCGCCGCGTTGCCGGGCGGCATCGGCGGCGGGACGTGGTCGAAATAGCCGTCGTTCTCGTCGAAGTTGATCAGCAGCACCGTCTTCGACCACGTCTCACGGTCGGACGCGAGGGCGTCGAGCACGCGGTAGATCAGGTTCGCGCTGCCGACCGGGGTGGACGCGCCGGGGTGCTCGGAGTCCTTCGCGGACGGCACCAGCCAGCTCACCGCGGGCAGCCGCCGCGCCTGGATGTCCGCCTTCAGCCGGGTCACCAGAGTCTCCGGCTCGCTGCGGTACATGGCCTTCTTGAACAGGTTCCGCTCGGCGGGCGTCAGCTTCGCGACCCCGGCGTCGAACTGCGCCTGAAGCTTCGCGCGTTCCTCGGGGGTCTTCTTGAGCAGCTCGTCGTAGAACTCCTCGGTGGTGCGGAACTTCTGCTCGACCGAGGCGAGGATCTTCGTCCCGACCTTCTTGAACGGCTTGAAGTACTCGACGGCGTTGTCGGTGAAGTTGTCCCACTCCTGGTAGATCTGCCACGGCACCCCGGCGGCTTCGAGCCGCTCCGGGTACGTCGTCCAGTCGTAGCCCGCGTGGTCGTAGGAGTACGCCGCGTTCGAGACCGCGCGGTTCGTCGTGCTGCCCGGTTCGAAACCGGTGGTCCCGGTCCAGAGGAAGTTCCGGTTCGGGTTGGTCGAGCCGAAGATCGAGCAGTGGTAGGCGTCGCAGATGGTGAAGGTGTCCGCGAGCTCGTACTGCAGCGCGATGTCGCGGCGCTCGTAGTACGTCATGGTCGCGGGGGTCTTGGCCGAGATCCAGCCGTTGTTCCAGCCGCGCGCCCACGCCTTGCCGCTGCCGTTCCAGCTGTGGTCGAGGTCGCCGAGGTACTGGATGTCGTCGGCGTTCCGGCCGGCGAGCTCGGCCGCCTTCCGCACCGAGAACGGCAGCACCGTGCCACCGGCGGGATTCGGCTGCTCGAACACCGATTTGCCCGAGGGCAGTTCGAGCGGATGGGTGTCGGCGAAGCCCCGGACGCCGCGCAGGTTGCCGTAGTAGTGGTCGAACGACCGGTTCTCCTGCATCAGCACGATCACGTGCTCGATGACGTCCAGTCCGCCGCGGCGCATGGGTTCGGCCATGGCGGCGTGCACGGACGGGGGGAGAAGCGTGGTGGCGGCCGCGGCGCCGGTGGCGCCCAGCAACGTACGGCGTGACAGTTCAGGCATGCGGGCGACCTAATCCCAGCAATGTGAACGGCACAAGAACCGAACAGGTCGTATGTGCGGCGAACAGCGTTCGCCACGCTTCCTGTCCCGGTTCACTGCGCTGAGTGACCGTCGGGCGGGGTGACACCGCTGAACGGGCAGAGGGGCGGTAACCTCACGGGCACCAAGACCGCAGACCCTTGAGGAGGGCCCGTGTCGGCAGGGCAGATCGCCGCGCTGATCGCCGCAGGAGCATTCGTCGTACTCGTCGTGCTGCTGGCGATCGTGCTGTTCAAGCTCGGCCGGACCCTGGACGAGGCCACGATCGCCATCCGCAAGGCGCACGAGAACACCGACCCGTTGCTGATCGGCGCGAACGAGACGATCACGCACGTCAACACGCAGCTGGAGCGGGTCGACGGCATCACGGCCAACGCTCAGGCCGTGTCCGGCAACGTGTCCGCGCTGTCGTCGGTGTTCACCGCGACGCTCGGCGGGCCGCTCGTGAAGACGGCCGCGCTGTCGTACGGCCTCAGCAAGGCGATCAAGGCCCGCCGCAAGAAGGCGGAAGCGAAGGCCGCGCGTCCGGCGAAACGGGGCCGCAAATGAAGCGCCTGTTCTGGCTCGGCGTCGGCGTCGTCGCCGGGGTCGCCCTGTCACGCAAAGCGACGGAAACCGCTCGCCAGGCCACTCCGGCGGGGCTAGCCTCGAACCTGGGCGACGCCGTGCGGGAACTCGCGGGCGCCGTCGGTTCGTTCGGCGCGGAGGTCCGCGCCGGGATGAGCGAGCGTGAACAGGAGTTGCACGACATGGTGTCCGAACGCACCGGTTTGAGCACGGCCTCGGAAGGCCCCGCGGGCAGGCACGCGGCCCAGCCGCGTCGCCCGGTCCGGCGAGCTCGCCGGGCGGAGGGCTGATCGGGTCGCGTCCGCGACTCCGAAGCCCCGGCCCTCCGCCGTTCCAGCCTGTCCGCATTCCTCCAGCGCCTTCGCGCGAGCCCGTATACAAGGACGATCCCGTGGAAACACACGAAATCACCCAGCGCTTCCTGAGCCATTTCGAGAACAAGGGGCACACGCGCGTCCCCAGCGCGCCCCTGATCCTCGACGACCCGAACCTGCTGTTCGTCAACGCCGGCATGGTCCAGTTCAAGCCGTACTTCCTCGGCGAGGCCCCGCCGCCGTACCCCCGCGCGACCAGCGTCCAGAAATGCGTCCGCACGCCGGACATCGACGAGGTCGGCAAGACCACCCGGCACAACACGTTCTTCCAGATGGCCGGGAACTTCTCCTTCGGCGACTACTTCAAGGAAGGCGCCATCGAGGCGGCCTGGGAGCTGATCACCAAGCCGCAGAGCGAGGGCGGCTACGGCCTCGACCCGGCGCGCATCTGGGCGACCGTCTACGAGGACGACTCCGAGGCCGCGGGCCTGTGGAAGAAGCTCACCGGCCTGCCCGGCGAGCGCATCCAGTCCCGTGACGGCAAGGACAACTACTGGGACATGGGCGTGCCCGGTCCCGGCGGCCCGTGCTCGGAGATCTACTACGACCGCGGCCCGGACTACGGCCGCGAGGGCGGCCCGGTCGCCGACGAGGACCGGTACATCGAGATCTGGAACCTCGTCTTCATGCAGGACGTGCGGGGCGACAAGAGCCCGAAGCACGGCCACAAGCCGATCGGTGAGCTGCCGAAGAAGAACATCGACACCGGCATGGGTGTCGAGCGCGTCGCGACGATCCTCCAGGGCGTCGAGAACGTCTACGAGACCGACCTCGTCCGCCCGGTGATCGGCCGCGCCGAGGAGTTCTCCGGCCGGCGCTACGGCTCCGACCACACCGACGACGTCCGCTTCCGCGTCATCGCCGACCACGCCCGCACCGGCGTGCTGCTCATCGGCGACGGCGTCACCCCGGGCAACGACGGCCGCGGGTACGTGCTGCGCCGCCTGCTGCGCCGGATCATCCGCTCCGCGCGCCTGCTCGGCGTGCACGAGCCGGTGCTGCCCGCCTTCGCCGCGGTCGTCCGCGACACCATGGGCCCGACGTATCCCGAGCTGGTCAGCGGCTTCGACCGCATCGAGGACGTCGTCCGCGTCGAAGAGGAGGCGTTCCTCTCCACTCTCACCAGCGGTTCGCGCATCTTCGACCTCGCGGCCGAGGAGACCAAGCGCTCCGGCGGCTCGCTGCTGGCCGGGGACAAGGCGTTCCAGCTGCACGACACCTACGGCTTCCCGATCGACCTGACCCTGGAGATGGCGTCCGAGCAGGGCCTGACCGTCGACGAAGAGGGCTTCCGCACGCTCATGAACGAGCAGCGGCAGCGGGCGAAGGCCGACGCGGCCTCGCGCAAGACCGGTCACGGCGACCTGTCCGAGTACCGCAAGGTGCTGGAGCAGCACGGCGAGACCGAGTTCCTCGGCTACAGCGACCTCCAGGCCGAAGCGAAGGTCGTCGCGCTGCTGGAAGACGGTGTCCCGGTACGCAGCGTCGGCGCGGGCAAGAAGGCGGAGCTGGTCC
Organism: Amycolatopsis thailandensis; assembly: GCF_042723255.1. Classification (NCBI taxonomy): domain Bacteria; kingdom Bacillati; phylum Actinomycetota; class Actinomycetes; order Pseudonocardiales; family Pseudonocardiaceae; genus Amycolatopsis; species Amycolatopsis thailandensis. Next base: position 32,831 of record NZ_JBHXJK010000074.1, on the reverse strand, counting down.
TGGACCGCACGCCTTTCTACGCCGAGAGCGGTGGCCAGGTCGCCGACACCGGCGTGCTGCTCGGCGACGGTGTCGAGCTCAAGGTCCACGACGTGCAGAAGATCGTGCCGGGCCTGTTCGTGCACCGCGTCGAGGTCGTCGACGGCGAGGTCGGCGTCGGCAGCGGGCTGACCGGTTCGGTCGATCAGCACCGCCGCCTGTCGATCGAGCGGTCCCACTCCGCGACGCACCTCGTCCACGCGGCCGTGCGCGGCGCGTACGGCAAGCGCGCGGCGCAGGCCGGTTCGCTGAACTCGCCGGGCCGCATGCGCTTCGACTTCACCACCTCCGGCGGTGTCTCGGCCGACGTGCTGACCGAGGTCGAGGAGGAGGTCAACGACTACCTCCAGACCAACGTCGAGGTGAACACCTTCGTCACCACGAAGGACAAGGCCCTCGAACTGGGCGCGGTCGCGCTGTTCGGCGAGAAGTACGGCAACGACGTCCGCGTCGTCGACATGGGCGAGTACTCCCGCGAACTCTGCGGTGGCACCCACGTCGACCGCATCGGCCAGCTCGGCCTGGTGAAGCTGGTGGGCGACTCGTCCATCGGTTCCGGCGTGCACCGCGTCGAGGCGCTGGTCGGCACGGACGCGCTCAAGTACGTCCGCAAGGAGCAGCTGCTCGTCTCGCAGCTCGCGAGCACCTTCAAGGTGCCCTCGGAGCAGCTGCCGTCGCGGATCGACGACGTGCTCACCCGGCTGAAGAACGCCGAGAAGGAGATCGAGCAGCTGCGCACCCAGCAGGTGCTCGGTTCGGCGGGCTCGCTCGCGGACAAGGCCGAGGACATCGGCGGGATCGCGGTCGTCGCGGAGAAACTCGGCGAGGGCGTCGATTCGAACGGTCTGCGCGCGCTGGCCCAGGACATCCGCGGCAGGCTCGGCAACCGCCCAGGCATCGTGGCGCTGTTCGCGCCTCAGGGCGAGAAGGTCGCTTTCGTCGTCGCCACCACGAAGGCGGCGCAGGAGAAGGGCATCGCGGCGGGCAAGCTCGTCCCGTCGTTCGCCGAGGCGATCGGCGGCCGTGGCGGCGGCAAGCCGGACATGGCCCAGGGCGGCGGCACCAACCCGGCCGGGGCCGAGCAGGCCATCGCCTCACTGCGCGCGGCGGTCGCCGAAGTTGGCTGACGACGCCCCTCAGCGGCGCCCGGATCGGCCCGGAGAGTCCGATCCCGGGCGTGGCAGGCGGCTCGGGGTGGATGTCGGATCCGTCCGGGTCGGGACCGCGCTGAGCGATCCCGACCCCATCCTCGCGAGCCCGCTCGTTACCCTCACTCGCGACGCGACTGGCGACAAGGACGTCGACCAGCTCGTCGAACTCGTCACGGAACACGACGTGGTCGAAGTCGTCGTCGGGCTGCCGCGGACGCTCAAGGACCGTCATGGTCCGGCGGCCGAAGCGGCGCTGGACTACGCCGAAAAGGTCGCCGCGAGGATCGCTCCGGTGCCGGTGCGGCTGGCCGACGAGCGGTTGACCACGGTGACGGCATCCAGGATGCTGTCGCAGCGTGGGGTGAAGGGACGTAAGCAACGTGCCGTCGTCGATCAGGCGGCCGCGGTCGAGATCCTGCAGGCGTGGATCGACGCGGTAGCGGCACATCGCGCACGGAAGGGCGACACATGACCGAGCCCCACGGCCGGCCCGAACGCCGTCAGGGCGGTAGACGACGGTTGCGGGAGCCTGAAGAGGCCACTCCGCCACCGGCCGCGCCCCGTCGCAGGCCCGAACCCCAGCCGACGGGCCGCCGGCACATCCGGCAGGAACCCGCCGAGGCCCCGCCCGCACCGCGCGTGCGGCGCCCGGCGGACGAGCCGCCGCCCCGCGCCCGCCGGTCCCCGGAAGAGCCGCCACCGCCGCGTGCTCGCCGGGCCGCCGACGATCCGCCGCCTCGCGCGCAGCGTCCTGCCCCGCACCGGCGTGCCACGGAACCCGCGGCCCCGCCGCCACCGCCGCCTGCCGCACCGCAGCGGCGGTCCCCCCAGCCGGGTGACCGGGGTCTTGGCGTACCCGCGTACGCCCAGGACGAGCCTCCCCGTCCCGGCCGCCGCAGGCGCCGCGAGGACGACGGCCCGCTCCCGGACGAGCGGCCGACCGACGTCATTCCCGCGGTCCAGGAAGCGCCGATGGCCCGCCGTCCCGGCGCGGCTCCTCCGCCGCCTCAGGGCAGCGAAGAGGAATACAACGAGATCTTCGGCGAAGACGCGTACGACGACTATGACGAGTACGACGACTACGAGGATTACGAGGACGAGCAGGGCTTCGAAGACGAAGACCGCGCCGAACCCGAGCGCATCGAGGACGAACGCCCCGAACGCCAGGGGCCTCCGCCCAAGAAGCGCAAGAAGAAGCGCGCGCTGGGCTGGATCGCCGCGCTGACCGTGCTCGTCCTGCTCGCCGGCGGTGCCTACTACGGCTTCACCGAGATCTTCGGCTACGACGACTACGAAGGCACCGGCGAGAGCGACGTCCTTGTCCAGGTGCAGAAGGGCGACTCGACGTCGGCGATCGGCAACCGGCTCCAGGCGGCCGGAGTCGTCGCCAGCGGCAAGGCGTTCGTGAAGGCGGGCGATGACAACACCGCCGTCTCGCGGCTCCAGCAGGGCTACTACGTCATGAAGACGAAGATGTCCGGGGCCAGCGCGGTCGAGAAGATGATCGCCCCCGCGTCGAAGGTCGGTCAGGTCGAGATCCGGCCGTACACCCAGTTCCACGACATCACCCAGCCCGACGGCAAGAAGACGCCCGGGGTGTACACGTTGCTGTCCAAGGCTTCCTGCGCGGAGCTGAACGGCACGAGCACCTGCATCCCGGTCGAGGAACTGAAAAAAACGATCGAGACCGTGGATCTGGCGAAGCTGGGCGTGCCGTCGTGGGCGGTCGAGGCCGCCACCAACGCCGAGCACAAGGACCGGCGGCTCGAAGGGCTCATCGCGCCGGGCATCTTCAACGTCAAACCCGGCTGGACGGCGGAGGAACTGCTCACCGACGTCGTGAAGACCTCGGCGGAGCGAATCCTGAACGCCGGACTGAGCGACCAGTCGAAGGGCGAGGGCAAGACGCCGTACGAAACGCTCGTCATCGCCTCGATCATCGAACGCGAGGCGGTGAAGGCCGACTTCGGGAAGATCTCGCGGGTCATCTACAACCGGATCGACAAGAAGATGCGGCTCGAGATGGACTCGACGATCAACTACGTCCTCGACCGGCCGACCCTGCTCACCAAACCCGAGGATCGGGACAAGGCGGGCGCCTACAACACCTACAAATTCGTCGGCCTGACCCCGACGCCGATCGCGGTCCCGAGCGCGGAGGCGATCCAGGCCGCGCTGAAGCCGGCGGACGGCGAGTGGCTGTTCTTCGTCAAATGCGAGAAGAACGGACTCTCCTGCTTCACGGTGACGAACGACGAGCACAACAAGGCCAAGCTGGACGCACAGAGGCGCGGTGTCTACTAAGCGCAAGGCCGCGATCCTCGGGAAACCGGTCGAACACTCGCTCTCGCCCGTGCTGCACGGCGCCGCCTTCCGCGCGCTGGGGCTGGACGGCTGGACCTATGAGCGGGTCGAGATGGACGGTCCCGGGCTGCCCGCGTTCGTCGACGGCCTCGGCCCGGAGTGGACCGGGCTCTCGGTGACCATGCCCGGCAAACGGGCCGCGCTGGAGTACGCCGACGAGGTCACGCCGCGCGCGGCCGCCGTCGGCGCGGCGAACACGCTGGTGCGCCGGGAAACCGGCTGGCTGGCCGACTGCACCGACGTCGACGGTGTCACCGAGGCCCTGCGGATCGCGGGGGAGTACCTGCCCGGCGAGGACGACGCGGCCGTCGTCCTCGGTGCGGGCGGGACGGCCGCGGCGGCCGTCGTCGGACTGGCCGCGCTCGGCGTGCGCACCGTCCGGCTCGTCGTACGGGATCCGGCACGGGCGACGGAAACGGTCGAGGCGGCTCAGCGGGCCGGGCTCGACGTCGAGGTCCTGCGCTGGGCCGACGCCGACTTCGGGAAGATCGCCGGGGAATCGGCGGTACTGGTGAACACCGTGCCCCCGGACGCCGTGCGGGGGCAGCTGAGCGAACTGGCCGGGATCGGCTGCGTCCTCGACGTCATCTACCACCCCTGGCCGACCGCGCTCGCCGAAGCCGTCGCCGAGCGGGGCGGAAAGCTGGCCACCGGATTGGACATGTTGCTGCATCAGGCTTTCGGGCAATCCGAGTACTTCACCGGGCAGCCGGCGCCGCGGGCCGAAATGCGGGACGCGCTGCGCGAGGCGACCGGCGGGATCCTTTCTTTGCCGATCTCCTGACAAGATCCGCCGGATTCGATAATCTGGCCGACTGCCTTGAGAACGAAACAAGGGGGTCACATGTCCAAACCCGATCGAGACGACTACACCGAAGAAGACATCCACGACTCGTGGGTCGGTCAGGCTCCGGTCCTGAATTCCACCGTCACGCTGGCCGAATACGATCCGGAATGGCCCGGGCTGTTCGACCGGGAAGCCAAGCGCATCAGGGGGATCCTGGGGGAACGCGCGCTGATCCTGGAGCATGTCGGCTCCACATCGGTGCCGGGGCTCTGCGCGAAACCGATCATCGACATCATGCTGGTCGTCGCGGATTCGAACGACGAGGACACCTATCTGCCGGAGCTGGAAGCGGCGGGGTACCGGCTCGTCATCCGCGAACCGGAGTGGGAGAAGCACCGCTGCTTCAAAGGCCCGGACACCAACATCAACCTGCACGTCTATTCGCCGGACAACGGCCAGACCGAGCGTTATCGCCTCTTCCGCGAGCGCCTGATCGCGCACGAGGACGAGCTGAAGCTCTACGAGGCCAAGAAACGCGAACTGGCGTCGCGCACCTGGAAGTACATCCAGCAGTACGCAGACGCCAAGACCGAGGTGATCGACGAGATCATCGAACGTGCGCGCGCCGCCCAGTACGACGGTTTCGCCCGGCTCTACGCCGCGCACGCCGAGACCAGCAGCACCAACGCCCACTACGACCGCCCGGCCATCGTCGAACTGGCCGGGGACGTGGCGGGCAAGCGGGTGCTGGACGTCGGCTGCGCGGCGGGTCACTTGAGCGCGCTGCTGGCCGCGGAGGGCGCGGACGTCCTCGGCGTCGACGCCAGCGCGGGCATGGTCGCCGTCGCCAGGGACAAGTTCGGGGACGTCGCCAAGTTCGAGACGGCCGACGTCTCGCGGCCGCTGACGTTCCTCGAGGACGCGTCGATCGACGTCATCACGGCGTCGCTGGTGCTGCACTACCTGAAGGAGTGGGCGCCGGCGCTGGCGGAGTTCCGGCGGGTGCTGAAGCCGGGCGGGCTGCTGGTGTTCTCGGTGCACCACCCGGGCGAGGACTGGCGCTGGTTCGGCAAGGAGAACTACTTCCAGCTCGAACTGCTCGAGGACGAATTCCCGCAGGGGCAGAAGGTGCGCTTCTACCGGAGGCCGCTGAGCTGGACGTTCGGCGCGGTGCGGGACGCCGGGTTCGCCGTCGACAGGCTGGTGGAGCCGATGCCGGAGGAGTCGATCGCCGACACCGACCCGCGCTGGTACGCGAAACTGCGGACGCAGCCGCGGTTCCTGTACTTCAAGACCGTCCGCGATTAGTCCTCTGCTTGCGGTCGATCGCGGCTCGTCCGGCCCTCCATTGATGTCCCCAATGCCTCATCCGAGACGCTCAGCGTCCCGAATGAGGCATTGGGGACATCCCCCAGGGGTTTCGAGGGGCAAGGCAAAGGTGTCGTGCTCGATCGCTCGCGCTTCTGGCGGCATGCTCGCCAGGGGCGCCCGGTCTTGGACTTGATCATGCCCGGCGCGACCCGGTGTCAGACGAGGTGACGGGGGAAGATTCCGGACGTTGAACGGCCGGAATCTTCCCCCGTCGACCGCGCCGGCCCCAGCCTCGGCTTCACTACGAGTCCGCTAGAACCCGAATCGCCACTCACGACCCATCCAGCCGAATGGTTACCGGTCTTGTATCGTGTACTTGATACAAGACGGGAGGCTGATCGTGCCGTTCGACAACATCGTGGCCGTCGCCCTGTTCATGGGCCTGTTCGGTCTCGTGATCCTGATCGTGCTGTGGCCGGGCGAAAGGCAAGGCGCCAAGGTATTGCGACGGTGGGGAGTCGCCGATCCCTCGCTGTCCGACGTCGACGAGGCCGTGCGCTATCTGCGCCGCCGCCGGTTCTGGTATCCGTGGCTTTACCTCGGGTTGCCGCTGCTGGCCGATTCCGCCGGGGTGCGCGGTGACAACACGTCGTCCGTCCTGGCCACCTTGCTCGTCGGCGCGCTGATCGCCGAAGTGCTGGCGCAGCGGCCCCGCAAAGGTGCCCGCCGTGAGGCGGCACTGGAGCGGCGCGGCGTGAGCGGGCTCATTCCCGTCTGGGGCCTGGTCACCTACGCGGTGATCGCCGTGGCCGCGGCAGGCTGGCTCGCTGTCAACAACTGGTGGGCGCAGCTCGGCGTCGCCGCGGGGATCTCGGCGGTGACGTGGCTGGTCGTCCTGCTCGCCGTCCGCCGACCGTCCACAGGGGACAGTGTGGCCGACACGGCGTTGCGGGTCCGGAGCGCTCGGGTCGCCGCCGGGCTGGGGTTGGCCGCCACCGTGACGCTCGCGATCCCGGAGAAGATGAACCTGGTGTCCCTGCTGCTGGTGCTCGCCGGATTCGCCGGCTGGTACCACCTCGCGCACCGGTCGCGCGCCGAGGGCCGCTCGCGTCCCGAAGCGGCCTGATGCCGCTGAAGGTCGTCGTCGACACGGATCTCGGGATCGCGCCGTGGCGACAGGTCCGGGACCAGATCGTCCGTTTGATCACCACCGGTGCGCTGGCGCCGGGCACCCGGCTGCCGTCCATCCGGCAGCTCGCCAGGGATCTGGCGCTGGCTTCGGGCACGGTGGCGCGCGCTTACCGTGAGCTGGAGGAGAACGGCTGGGTGCTCACCGCCCGCGCCAGGGGAACGGTCGTCGCCGAAGCGGCTGATCGTCCGGGGAAAGCCGCTCTGCTGCGGGCCGCGGCGGACGAGTACGCCCGCGCCGCTCGGGAACTCGGGGTCGATCCGGGTGACGCGCTGACAGCTGCTGACGTCGCGCTGGAGTCACTCCAGTGACGTGTCGCCGAAGTGTTCGAGCAGCAGCCGCAGGCCGCCGATCAGTTCGGTCCACTGCTCGGGCTTGAGTTCGGGCAGAAGGCGGGCTTCGTTCTCCAGGTGGAGCACGAAAACCTCGTCCACGACCTCCCTGCCCTTGCCGGTCAGCCGGATCTTGACCGAACGACGGTCGTCGCTGTCGCGCACCCGCTCGACCAGCCCCTTGGCTTCCATGCGGTCGATGCGGTTCGTGATCGCCCCCGAGGTGACCATCGCGGCCTTGAGCAGCGCGCCCGGCGTCAGCCCGCCGGCTTCCCCGGAGCGGCGGAGCGTGGTGAGCACGTCGAACTCCCACGATTCCAGGTCGTGCTCGGCGTTGAACTCCTTGAGCTTCCGGTCGAGGATCCGGGAAAGCCGCTGGACGCGCCCGATCACCTCGGCGGGCCAGAGCTTGTCTTCGAGATCCGGCCGCTCGTGCCGCCAAAGCCCGATCACCGCGTCCACCGCGTCGGCCACGATGCGCCTCCAATCGTCTCAACATTAAGAGACTTGACATTGACATAACTCGCTGGTGTTATCTCAACGTTGAGATTATCAGTGAGGAGACATCATGGCGATCATCGCCGAACGGCCTGTCACGACCGAGCCCACCGCCGCGAAACCGACGCTGCGTGACGCCGGGCTCGCCGCGCTGGCACCGGCCAGCTGGGGCACCGTCTACGTCGTCACCGCGACCTTGCTGCCCCCGGACCGGCCGCTTCTGGCCGCCGCGCTGCGGGCACTCCCGGCCGGACTGCTCCTGCTGGTCCTGACCCGGCGGCTCCCGCGCGGCTCCTGGTGGTGGAAGACGACGGCGCTCGGAATGCTCAACTTCGGCGCCTTCCTGCCGCTGATCTTCTACGCCGCGTACCACCTTCCCGGCGGTGTCGCCGCGACGCTCGGCGCCCTGCAACCCCTGTTGGTGGCACTCCTGGCGCTGCCGATGTTGCGCGTCCGGACACCGGCGCCGATCCTGCTCGCCGCGATCGCCGGCGCCGGCGGTGTCGCCCTGCTGACCCTCTCGGCGGAGGCCCGGCTCGACCCGCTCGGCCTGGCCGCCATGCTCACCGCCGTCGCGCTCATGGCCGTTTCTCTGCTCCTCACCAAGAAATGGGGCCGCCCCGAACATCCGCTGGCGATGACCGGCTGGCAGCTGACCCTGGGCGGGCTCGTCCTCGCCCCGGCGACACTGCTCTTCGAAGGTCTCCCCGGCTCGCTGACGACCGCGAACCTGATCGGCTACGGCTACATCGGCGTCGTCACCACCGCGCTGGCGTACCCGCTGTGGTTCCGCGGCATCGATCGCCTCGCCCCGACGTCGGTCTCGCTGCTGACACTGACCAACCCTCTCGTCGCCACGGCCGCGGGGTTCCTGGTGCTCGGCCAGACCCTCACCGGCTGGCAGCTCACCGGATTCGCCGTCGCCCTCACCGCCTTGACACTCAGTCAGACGCTCGCAGGTGGCCGGCGAGTTCGGTGACAGTCGGATGGTCGAACAGGACGCGCGCGGGGACTTCCACCCCGGTCAGCTCCCGGAGCCGGGTGCGGAGGTCGATCACGGCCAGCGAGTCGAGCCCGAGGTCGGTGAACGGTTTGTCCTCGGGGATCGTGCCGGGGTCCTGGTGGCCGAGGACCTCGGCGAGTTCGACGCGGAGCAGGTCGCGCAGCTCCCGCTCGGAGGGATGTTCCGGCCAGCGCCGATCCGGTGACGGCGGTGCCGGTCTCGCCGCGGGACGGCCGAGGTCTTCGGCGATCGGGGGCAGGCCGGCGGCGGTGGGGTCGAGCCGCGCGGCGATCAGGACCGGTTCGGCATGCCCGAGCGCGGCGTCGAACAGGGCCATTCCCTGCTCCAGCGTCAGCTCTGCCACCCCGGAGGTCTGGATGCGATGCCTTGCCGCGTCAGGGATCTGCGCGCCGAGCCCGACCGCCAGATCCCAGAGTCCCCAGGCGATCGACGTCGCGGGCAGGCCTTCGGCCCGTCGCCGGACGGCCAGCGCGTCGAGGACACGGTTGGCGGCCGCGTAGTTCGCCTGGCCGGCGTTGCCGAAAATGCCCGCCAGGGAAGAAAAGAGCACGAACGCCGACAGTGGAAGACGCCTCGTGGCCTCGTGCAGGACGTGGGCCGCGTCGGCTTTCGAGCGGAAGACGGCGTCGAACCCGGCGGGTGTCTGCGCGGTGAACGCGGCGTCGGCGACGACGGCGGCGGAATGCACCACGGCGGTCAGCGGCGGGTCGCAGGAGCCGACCAGTCGCCGGACGAAGACGGGATCGGCGACGTCGCCGCCGACGATCCGGACGTCGGCGGGGAGCCGCCGGAGCTCTTCCGCACCGGGCGCGTCCGGGCCGCGACGGCTGACCAGCAGCAGATGCCGGACACCGTGCGCGGACACGAGATGCCGGGCCAGCGCCGCGCCCAGCCCGCCGGTGCCGCCGGTGATCAGCACGGTTCCCGCCGGATCGATCGGCCGGGTGGACGCGGGGGCGGTCCGGGCGATCCGCAGCGCGTGGGGCACGCCGTCCCGGATCGACAGCTGGGGTTCGGGGTTGCCGCCGACGAGCTCACGCACCCGCTCCACCGGCAGCTCCGTGGAGACCACGGTGACCAGGCCACGGTATTCGGCCGAAGCCGCGGTGCCGAGCCCGAAGACGGCGGCCGAGGCCGGATCGGTGACGTCACCGGTGACGACGACGGTGCGTTCTCCGCGCGGGAGCTTGTCCTGCAACGAAGTGAGCACGGTGCGGACGTCTTCGCCGCGTGCGTCGACGATCCGGACGTCGTCGGCGCTCGCGGCCGGTACGCGGATCCATCGCGGGCGGTAGAGCATCGTGCTCCCGGCGGGCAGCGGCCGGGTGAGCAGGGATTCCACCACCGCGACGGGCATCCCGGCGGGGTCGAAGAGTTCGACGCGGACCTCGCCGGGACCTGTCCGTACACAGTGGACTCGCGCCCGGCGCGGGGCCGCGGCGAACACGTGCACACCGGTCCAGAGGAACGGCACCCGGATCTCGGCGTCCGGCGGCCCGGCCAGCGCCAAGGTGTGCACGGCCGCGTCCAGCAGCACGGGGTGCAGCCCGAAGTCGCCGTCGACGCCTTCAGGGAGCGCGACGTCGGCGAACAGTTCGTCGCCGTCCTGCCACAAGCCCGTCACCGCGCGGAACGCGGGACCGTAGTCGAGGGTGGCGTAGGCCTGCTCCAGGTCGATCGGTTCGGTGGCGGGAGGCGGCCACTCGCCTTTCCACGGCTGCGCGAAGACGTCGGACGGCGCTTGCCGACCGGTGGCGTGCCGGGTCCATACGCCGGAATCCTGGGCGTAGATGTCGATCCGGGGCCCGTCCACGACCACCTGGAGTGCGACGTCCTCGGTCCGGCTCAGTCGTAGCGGCGCCTCGATCGTCAGCTCGGCCAGGCCGCTTCGGCCCGCGTGCAGGGCCAGTTCGACGAAAGCGGTCGCGGGGAACAGGGTCGTGCCGCCGACGACGTGGTCGCCGAGCCAGCCGTGCGTGCGCACCCCGGCCGAGCCGCCGTGCACGATCCGGGGCGAGTCGGGCGCGACCAGCGCCGGGCCGAGCATCGCGTGCCCGTCGCTCACCGGGCTCCGGCGAGGTTGCGGGTCGAGCCAGAAACGCTCGCGCTGGAAGGGATACGTCGGCAGTGAGACCCGTCTGGCGCCGCTGCCCGCGAACACCGCCGCCCACGACACCGGGACACCGGCGGTGTGCAGCTCTCCCGCAGCTTCCCGCACCCCTCGACTGGTGTCCATAGTGGACACTGTGGGGAGTATCGCTCCCGCGGCCCTGCTCAGCACGGCCGACGGTCCGATCTCCAGGCAGAGATCGGTTCCTTCGGCGGCCACGGCGTCCAGCGCGTCGGCGAACCGGACCGTGTCCCTGGCTTGCCGGACCCAGTAGGCGGGGCCGAGGTCGTTGATCACCCGGCCGGCCAGCCCGGAGACCAGCGTGATTTCCGGGCTTCGGTGGGTCAGTCCCGCGACGACCTCGCGGAACTCGGCGAGCATCGGATCGATCAGCGGCGAATGGAACGCGTGACTGACGCGCAGCCGCGTGGAACCCGGCCATTGGGCCGCGACGGCTTCGGTCACGCTCTCGGATCCGGACAGGACAAGGGATCGAGGGCCGTTGACCGCGGCGATCGCCACCTGGTCGGCGAATTCGCCCACCAGCGGCGCGACCTCGCTTTCGGCCGCGCGGACCGCGATCATCACGCCGCCCGGCGGCAAAGCGGCCATGAGACGCCCCCGCGCGGACACCAGGACACCGGCGTCTTCGAGGGAAAGGACCCCGGCGACGTGCGCGGCGGAGATTTCCCCGATCGAGTGCCCGGCGACGGCGCCGGGCCGGACACCCCAGGATTCGAAGAGCCGGTAAAGGGCGACCTCGAAGGCGAACAAGGCGGCTTGCGCGTGATCGGTCCGGTCCAGCAGTTCGCCGCCGCCGAAAGCGACGTCACGAATCTGCCCGCCGATGGCCTCGCAAGCGGCGTCGAACGCCGTGCGGAACACGGGGAACGCGTCCGACAGTTCCTTACCCATGCCCGCGCGTTGCGCGCCCTGCCCGCTGAACAGGAACGCCGCGGTCGCCGTTCCGCGCCCGATCCGGCCACGGCGTTCACCCGTGGCGAGAGCGCGCAGCGCGGCGAGATCACCGGAGGAGACCATCGCGCGATGCTCCAGCGGAGCGCGGGTGCTGAGGGTGAACGCGACGTCGTCCTCGTCGCGGCCGCCCGCCGTCGCCAGCAGCCGGGAAGCGACCGCTCGCAGCGCGCTGTCGCTCGCGGCGCTCAGCAGCCACGGTGCCTTCAGCGATGTCCGGCGTCCGGTGTCCGCCGGAGGCGGCGCTTCCGAGACGAGCACGTGCGCGTTGGTGCCGCCGATCCCGAACGCGGAAATCCCGGCGTGGCGCGGTTTCGCTCCGGCACGCCAGCCCCTGGCCTCGACGAGCAGGGCCACGTCGCCCGCCGACCAGTCGACCCGTGGACTCGGCTCGTCGGCGTGCAGCGACGGCGGCAACTGCCCGTGCCGCAACGCTTCCACCATCTTGATCACCCCGGCCACGCCCGCCGCGGCCTGGGTGTGCCCGATGTTGGACTTCACGGATCCGAGCCACAACGGCCGGTCCCGCCCCGTGCCATACGTGGCGATCAGCGCCTCCGCTTCGATCGGATCGCCGATCGGGGTGGCGGTGCCGTGCCCTTCCACGACGTCGACGTCCGGCGCCGACAGTCCGGCGTCGGCCAGCGCGGACTTGATCACCGCGCGCTGGGCGCGTCCGCTCGGCGCCGTGATCCCGTTCGACGCCCCGTCGGAGTTGACGGCCGAACCGCTGACCAGCGCCAGCACCGGATGCCCGTTCCGGCGGGCGTCCGACAGCCGTTCCAGCAGGACGACACCGGCGCCTTCGGCCCAGGCCGTGCCGTTCGCGCCCGCCGCGTAGGAGCGGCACCGCCCGTCCGGGGAAAGGCCGCGCTGACGGCTGAATTCGAGGAAGGTGCGCGGCGACGACATCACCGTGGCGCCACCGGCCACGGCGAGCGAGCATTCACCGGCCCGCAGCGCGCGCACGGCCCAGTGCAGGGCCACCAGCGAGGACGAGCACGCGGTGTCGATGGTGACCGCCGGGCCGTTCAGGCCGAAGGTGTAGGAGATCCTGCCGGACGCGAGCGCGTGAGAAGACCCGATGCCCAGCCGTCCTTCGAGCTGATGCCCTTGCAGGCGACTGGCGTAGTCCTCGTTCATCACGCCGACGAACACGCCGGTGTCGCCGCCCCGCAGCGTCGCGGTGTCCACTCCGGCGCGTTCGAACAGCTCCCACGACGTCTCCAGCAGCAACCGCTGCTGAGGGTCGGTCGACAGCGCCTCGCGCGGCGACATGCCGAACAAGGCCGGGTCGAAATCCAGGGCGTCGTACACGAAACCGCCGCGACGGGTGGTGGAACCGCCGATCCGGCCGGGGTCCGGGTCGTAGCGCACGGTCTGCTCCCAGCCCCGGTCGGACGGGAAGTCCCCGGTGGCGTCGACACCGGCGGCCACCAGGTTCCACAGGTCCTCGGGCGAGGTCACCCCGCCGGGGAACCGGCACGCCGTCGCGACGATGGCGATCGGATCGTCGCCGCGCGCGGGCACGGGTTTCGTCGTGACGGGCCCGCCTCGCCCGGACAGCAGCCGCTCCAGTTCGCCGATGACCGCCGCCGGGGTCGGGAAGTCGTAGACGAGCGACTGGGGGAGTTCGCAGCCGGTCGCCTCGGCGAGCCGGTGCCGCAGCTGCACACCGCCCAGCGACGTCAGGCCCAGCTCGGCGAACGTCCGGTCGCGCCACCGTTCCCCGGCGTCCTCCTCGCCCAGTTCGGCGATCGCGTCGCGCACCAGCGCTTCGACGTCGTCGGGCCGGGGAACCCGCAACTGTTTCCGCAGCGCCTTTCCCGACGGCGTCCGGGGGAGCCGCTCGACCAGGTGAAAGGCCACCGGGACCTTGAAGGCGGAGAGCCGTCGGCGGCACAGGCGGCGTACCTCGTCGAGGTCCGGCTCGTCGGACACGAGGAACGCCACCGGTACCGCGCCGAGGACCTCGTCCGGCCTTCCGGTCACGAGGACGTCGCGCACCGCCGGGAGTTCGGCGATGACCGACTCGATCTCGGTCGGGTGCACGTTCTGGCCGCCGCACACGATGACGTCGTCGGCGCGGCCGTCGAGCGTGAGCCGTCCGTCGGCGAGGCCGCCCATGTCGCCGGTCCGGTACCAGCCGTCCACGCCCGCCACGTTCGGCGCCACCCCGGGACCACGCACCTCGATCTGCCCGCCGGAGATCCGGATCTCCATACCCGGCACCGGGATCAGCCCCTCGTCGCCGGTGAGCTGGACGGCGATCTTGCCGCCGGTCTCCGTACTGCCGTAGCCGTCGAGGACGGGGATGCCGAACAGTTCCCGGACCGCGGCGCGTGCCGACGGGGTGCAGGGCGCGCCCCCGGACAGGCACAGCCGCGGCGCGGGGAGCTCACCGCGGACCTCCTGGCGCAGGTTCAGGAAGGTCGCCGGGACACCGGCCAGGACGCCGCCCGGATACGCCGTCAGTGCGCTTTTCAGGTCGTGGCCGACGATCCTCGTGTGCGTGCCCAAGGCGATCGTCCCGGCGAAGGCCAGCGACAACGCGTACGCGTGGTGCAGCGGGAGCGGCCACAACACGGTGTCGGCCTCGGAGATCCCGTACATCGGGCCGTAGCAGGCGGCCGAGGACCAGAGAAGCGCCCGCTGCGTCGTCAGGACACCTTTGGGGCGGCCGGTCGTGCCGGAGGTGTACAGCAGCCAGGCGGGCTCGTCGAGGCCGAGATCGTCGCGAGGTTCACCCTGCGACGGCGTCGGCTCGTCCTCGACGAACACCACCCGCAACCGCGGCCGCTCCGCTCGGAGCTCGCGCACCACTTCCGCGTGCCGGGCCTCCGTGATCAGCAGTCCGGCGCCGGAGTCGTCCACGATCCGCGTGAGCTCGGCCGCCGTCGACCGCGCGCTCGCCGGGACCCCGACCCCACCCGCCCGAAGGACCGCCAAGCAGTACTCGGCGAATTCGACGCGTGCGCCGAGATGGATCAGGACACGGTCGCCTCGCGTGATTCCGAGCCCGGTGGCCAAGCGGCCACTCGAATCCAGCAATTCCCCGAAGGTCAGGGTCCGGTGCTCGTCGGTGAACGCCGGTTGGCCGGACGGCAGTTCCCGCAACAAAGTCACCAACGGCCGGAGCAGCCCGTCGCGAATCTCGGTCATCACACGAAGGTATAGCCGCGCCGCTCCACGTTGGTACAACGAACACGGCGAAGTATTTTATTGCCCGATCGTGCACCGTCCGCCGACGGATCGCGCATTTCTGGACCGGTCAGACGGCCTTTTTGTTCCGCTCGCTCGCGGACCAGCCGTCGTCGTCCTGGTCGAGGCCGGAGCCGTTGCCGTAGAAGACACTCTTGGCGTTCTGGTCGCCGCTGAGTTGGTATCGCAGCCAGGCCGTGATCGCGCCGATGAGGCGGTAACGGGTCTCGCCCTGGAGGAAGTGGGTGGCGCCCTTGAGCTGGCCGTACACGGCGGGAACCTGGTCGCAGGCAAGGAAACGGCCGCGCACGTAGAAGGCGGGCACGACCATGTCCGCCTGCCCGGACACGAAGAAGGCGGGGCCGTGCAGCTTGTTCACGTTGCCCTGCGGTCCGGGCATGATCGGCAGCGTGGTCTTGACAAGCGGATCCGCGCCGGCCGCGATCGCGCCACCACCGCCTTGCGAATGTCCGGCGGCCGCGATCTTCCCGGTGGCGATCCGACCCCGGAACACACTGCCTTCACGGGAGTTCTCCGCGATCAGATGCCGGGCGCCCGCCAGCATCTCCTCGCCGGAACCCGACTGGCCGGTGTTCGCGGCCGCGACGACGTAACCCCAGCTCGCGAGGTGGGTGAACAGCAGCTCGTATTGGTCGACGGTGGCGCCGGTGCCGTTCCCCCAGATCAGGACCGGATGTTCGGTGGCGTCGGAGGCGATGTCCGCGGGGTAGTAGAGGGTGTGCGCCGGGCCGCCCGTCGCTTTGACCGCCTTGTGCGGTCCTGCTTTTTCGTAGACGCGCGGGCTGGTCGAGGCGGCGGGGGAAGCGGCGATGGCGGTCTGCGGGACCGCCGCCGCCGTCACGGTCAGGGCCGCCACTGCCAGCAGTGCCCTGCGGCTCAAGGAACGCATGGTGTCTCCGGAAGGTGTCGAGGGATGATCTCGTGATCATTCCTCGCGGAGGGCGGAAACGGCTCTGGACGTTTTCCAGAAAGTGCGACGGGGGCGTTGTGAACGGTGACAAAGCGAGAGAGAGTGAGGATAAGGGTACTTATCGAAAGCGTTGTGAGTGGCGACTCGTGTGCTATTGAGCGGTAACCCAAAGGTGTCCCACTCGGGTGCCAAGTCCGTGAAGGCCTCCTTGAGGGACCCAGGGTCCCTCAAGGAGGCCTTCACGGACCGCCGCTCGACGAGTCGGTACCACGGCGTGCCGTCCGTCCAAGCACACGTGCCGTCCACTCGATCACGCGTGTCGTCCCTCCGGTCACGACCCCCTCGGCCCGCTACCAGGTGACCGGCAATTCGTGGACACCGTAGATGTTCATGTCGGTCTTCAGCTTGACCTCGTCGGCGGGGACGGCGAGCGCGAGAGTGGGGAAACGGCGCAGCAACCCCTCGAAACCCGCGCGCATTTCGATCCGCGACAACTGCTGCCCGAGACACTGGTGGACACCGTGCCCGAAGGAAAGCAGCCCGCGGGCGTTGCGGTGGATGTCCAGGGTTTCGGGGTTCTCGAAGCGCCGCGGGTCGCGGTTGGCGGCCAGCAGCGACACGATGACCGTCGAGCCCTCGCGGATCGTCTCGCCGCCGAGCTCCAGGTCTTCCGTGGCATAGCGGAAAAAGATGTCGGCGACGGACAAGTAGCGAAGCAGTTCCTCGACAGCGGCGGGCAGCAGCTCCGCGTCGGCCCGCAGTTCGGCCAGCTGCTCGGGGTGCTCCAGGAGCGCGAAAGTGCCCAGCGCCAGCATGTTCGCGGTGGTCTCGTGCCCGGCGAGCAGCAGCAGGAACGCGGCGCCCGCCAGCTCCTCGATGGTGAGGTCGTCGTAGCGGCCCAGGTCGGACAGGATGTCGTCGCCGGGTGTCTCACGTTTGCGGGTGACCAGCTCGGTGAGGAACGTGTTCATCCCGATGAACGCGGCCATCTTCTCTTCCAGTGTCTGGTCCCTGACCATGAGCTGCGCGGAACTGGCCTGGAAGTTCTCGCGATCCTCGTAGGGGACGCCGAGCAGTTCGCAGATCACCAGCGACGGCACCGGGAGCGCGAACTCCTTGACCAGGTCCACCGGCGGGACGAGCTTCGCCATCGCGTCCAGGTGCTGTTCGGTGATCTCGACGATGTGCTCTTCGAGCTGCTTCATCCGCTTCACCGTGAAAGCGCCGGTGAGCCGCTTCCGCAGCCTGCCGTGGTCCGGCGGGTCCATCGCGACGAACATGCCCGGCATCGGCGGGGAAGGTTCGGTCGGGGCGGGCATCCCCGGAGTCTCGTACGGCATGTGCAGGATGCCGATGTCCTGCCGCGAGCTGAACCGGGTGTCGGCCATCATCTGCCGGACCTCGTCGTAACCGGTGACCAGCCAGCCCTCGTGACCGTCGGGGAACACCATGGGACTCACCGGACGCGACCCGCGCAGCCGGGTGATCTCGCTGGGCGGGGCGAAGGGACCCGCGTCGCGTCGCATCGGGAGGCCCTGCGGTACGGGAACCGTCTCAGTCATCGGGTCGCCTTTCGTGGTGGTTGTGCCGACCACGTTCCTCGCGGGGCCTGACACGCGGCTGACACGGCGCTGACACCACCCGTGTCAGCGCCGTGGCGGGGCCGTGTCAGCGGGGCCGCCCAGAGTGGCTCCCATGAACGACACAGCGATTGCGGTCTCCGGACTGCGAAAGACCTTCGGTGACAAGGTCGTGCTCGACGGGATCGACCTGGAGGTCCCCGCGGGCACCATCTTCTCCCTGCTCGGCCCGAACGGGGCGGGCAAGACCACGACGGTGAACCTGCTGACCACCTTGATGAAGGCCGACGGCGGTACGGCCAGGGTCGCGGGCCACGACCTCACGACCGACGCCAAGGCGGTGCGGGCGGCGATCGGCGTCACCGGCCAGTTCGCGGCGGTGGACGAACTGCTCACCGGGCAGGAGAACCTCCAGCTGATGGTGGACCTGAACCGGCGCGCCGGCGGCGGCAAGCGGGTCGTGGCCGACCTGCTGGAGCGCTTCGACCTGGTGGAATCGGCGAAGAAGCCGGCTTCGACCTACTCCGGCGGTATGCGCCGGAAGCTGGACCTGGCGATGACGCTGGTCGGCGATCCGCGGATCATCTTCCTCGACGAGCCGACCACGGGGCTGGACCCGCGCAGCCGTCGCACCATGTGGTCGATCATCCGTGATCTGGTGACCGGCGGCGTGACCATCTTCCTCACCACCCAGTACCTCGAAGAGGCCGACCAGCTCGCCGACCGGATCGCGGTCCTCGACCAGGGGCACCTGGTCGCCACCGGTACCCCCGACGAACTCAAGCGCCGCATGCCGGGCACGCACGTCCGGCTCCGGTTCACCACGGTCGCCGAACTCGACGCGGCGGCGGGGATCTTCCCCGGCGCCACCCGGGACGACGAGACGCTGGCCCTGCGAGTCCCCAGCGACGGCGGGACGAAATCCCTGCGGGCACTGCTCGACCGGCTCGACGAGCACTCGATCGCCGCCGGAGAGTTCTCCGTCCAGACCCCTGATCTCGATGACGTTTTCCTCGCCCTGACGGGCCACGACACGGAGGCAGCACTGTGACCACTCGAACCATGACCACGCAGACCACCACCTCGACCGCGCGCGCCAAGTCTCCTTCGCTGGTGATGCTGCGCCGCAACTTCAAGCATCTGACCCGCAATCCGACCTCGGTGTTCAACGCGATCCTGATGCCGGTCGTGATGATGCTGATGTTCGTGTACGTGTTCGGAGACGCGTTCAGCGTCGGCGTCGACTACATCGACTACGCGACGCCGGGCCTGATGCTGCTCGCCGTCTGCTACGGCCTCGGGGCCACCGCGACCGCGGTGAACTCCGACATGACGAAGGGCATCATCAACCGCTTCAAGGTCATGGACGTCTCCCGCGGCGCGGTGCTGACCGGGCACGTGGTCGCCAGTCTGCTGACCAACCTGATCGCCATCGCGGCGCTCACCGGGGTGGCCTTCCTGCTGGGTTTCTCGCCGTCGGCGGGTTTCCTCGACTGGCTCGGTGTCGTCGGCATCGTGGTACTGCTCGGTTTCGCGGCGGGCTGGCTCACGATCGCGCTGGGCCTGGCGGCGAAATCCCCGGAAACCGCGGGCATCGCCTCCGTGCCGCTGGTCATGCTGCCGTTCTTCAGCAGCGCGATCGTCCCGGCCGAGAAGATGGGACCCGGGCTCCGGGAATTCGCGGAGTACCAGCCCTTCACCCCGATCATCGAGACCCTGCGCGGGCTGCTCAACGGGGCCCCGGCCGCGAGCGACGTGTTCCCGGCCCTCGGCTGGTGCGCCGGGATCGCGCTGGTCGGTTACCTGTGGGCGTCCTCGACGTTCAAGAAGCGAGCGTGACCTCGACCAACTTGTGCCAATCCGCAGTGGTGCCTTCCCGCGCCGCCTCCGCGAACTTCGCTTCGCCGAGGCGGCGCAGCACTGTCTCCTCGATGCGGGCGATCTCCGGATTCGACCGATCCGGCAGCCCGCGCAGCTCGTCGGCCGCCGCGAGCAGTCGCACGGCCTGCTCCGGCTCGTCGCGGCGCAGGGCGAAGTCCGCGATTCCCACGATCATGTGGGAGATCAGCGGCACGTGCCGCACTTCGGCCGCCGCCTGCCAGGCAGCTTCCCGGTGTTTCCGAGCTTCGCCGAGATCCTCGGTGAGGTAGCCCAGGAGGTCGTGGGTGACGGCACGGACATGACCCAGTTCCCCTTCGTCACCCATGACGGCCGACGCGATGGCCAGCTGCTTCTTCGCTTCCTCGGCCTCGCCGCGCCAGCGTGCCAGTCCCGCTTGCGAAAGGGCGAGCATGCCCAGCGCTCCCGGCCAGGTGACCTGTTCGGCGCGGCGCCGTGCTTCGGCCGCGGCGGCGGCGCTGGACTCCTCGTCGCCCATCAGCCAGAACAGCTCCGCCTGCCGTGACCGCAGCCGGATGAGGTCCTCGACGGAACCGACCTCGGTCACCACCGTGATCGCCTGTTCGTAGTACTCGCACGCGGTCGCGAACTCGCCCCTGGTGGCGAGCCGGTCCGCGAGTTCGGTCAGGGCGAACGAGATCCCGAACCGTTCGCCGAGGGCCCGGAATTCGCCGAGTGCCCGTTCGAGGTACACCTCCGCCTCCGGGCCGTGGTGGCCGAGCGTGATCCGCATCTTGCCGAGGTGCAGCCTGCCCAGCGCGCGGACCCACGCGTTTTCGTCCTCCAGCACGGGTTCCCAGGCGGACAGTGTTTCCTCACCGGCCAGCATGCGCACCAGCGGGACGACGAGCCCGAGCAGCGGATGGTTGTCTTCGCTGTTCTGGCTGAGCCGGTAAGACTCGTGGATCCACTTCGACGCGGTGTTCTCGTCGGCGAAACCGGAGCTCACGAACAGCGAGACGAGGCCGTACACGATGGCGGCGACGTCGTCGGGCACGTCACCCGGCGTCTCGACGGCCGCCTTGACCAGCTCCATGCCTTCCGCGCGGTGCCCGCTGAGCCACCAGTACCAGCCGCAGGCCGCCGCGAGCCGCATCGCCGCCGGTGCTTCGGCCGCCGCGAGCGCGCCGCGCATCGCGGCAGTGATGTTGTCGTGGTCGGCGTTGAGCTTGGCGAGCCATTCCAGTTGCTCGGCACGGCGGAGCATCGGCTCGGCTGCCTCGGCGAGCTCGGTGAAATAGGCGAGATGCGCGTCGCGCGCCAGTGCCGATTCGCCCGCTTCGGCGAGCCGGAGTTCGGCGTATTCCTTGATGGTGCCGAGCATCCGGTAGCGCGGCGCCTCGTCGCCCGCGGCGACCAGCAGCGACTTCTCGGTCAGCGCGGTGAGCAGTTCGAGCACCTCGTACTGCTCGACGGCTTCGCTCACACAGACGTGCTCGGCCGCCTCCAGGCTCGCCCCGCCCGAGAACACCGAGAGCCGGCACAGGACCGTCCGTTCGGCGTCGCTCAGCAGCTCCCAGCTCCAGTCGACCATGGCGCGCAACGTCCGGTGCCGCGGCAACGCGGTCCGGCTGCCGCCGGTCAGCAGGCGGAACCGGTCGTCGAGCCGGTTGGCGAGCTGGTCGATGGACATGGTGCGCAACCTTGCGGCGGCGAGTTCGATCGCCAGTGGCATCCCGTCCAGCACCCGGCACACGCGCGCCATCGTGGCCAGCGTCGCCTCGTCGGCCACGAAATCCTTGCGCACCGCGCTCGCCCGGTCTCGCAGCAACCGGACGGCGGGGGAGGATTCGATCTCGGCGGCAGCGGCGTGCGGCTCCGGCAAAGCCAGCGGTACTACCTGCCACAACGCCTCGCCGGTGATGCCGAGCGGTTCCCGGCTCGTCGCCAGGATCCGCAGCCGTCGGCATTCCCCGAGGACGCGATGCGCGAAGGCCGCGGCCGCTTCGATGACGTGCTCGCAGTTGTCGAGGATCAGCAGGACTTCGCGGTCGCGGATCGCGGCGATGATCCGGTCGGCGGGTTCGGCGTTCGGCGAGTCGCCGAGCAGCGCGTCCCGCAGTCCGAGCGCCGCGAGCGTCGCCTGCGCGACATCGCCGTCCGGGCCGATGGCCGCGAGCTCCACCAGCCACGCGCCGTCCGGCAGGTCGCCGAGCAAGGTCCGTGCGGTTTCCGTGGCCAGCCTGGTCTTTCCCGAACCGCCGGGGCCGATCAGGGTGGTGAGCCGGTGTTCGGCGACGAGGTCACGGACCTTGGCGACGTCGGCGTCCTTGCCGACGAAGCTGGTCAGCTCGGCGCGCACGTTGGTCTTGCGGTTCTCCTCCCGCCGTCCCAGCTCGCCACGCAGCAGCGAGACGTGCACCGCCGACAGTTCGGGCGAAGGGTCGACACCGAGCGCGTCGGCGAGGGCTTCCCGCGTGCGCTGGTACACGAGCAGAGCTTCGGTGTCGCGTCCCGTCGCCGCGAGGGCCCTCATCAGCGCGGCGACGAGCCGCTCGCGCAAGGGATGCGCGGCCGCCAGGTCGGTCAGTTCGGTGACCAGTTTCGCGCCGTGGCCGAGGTCGAGCTCCGCGTCGAACCGGTCCTCCAACGCCGTCAGGCGAAGCCCTTCGAGCCGGGTGACCGCCGCGTCGAACGCGTCGCTGTCCTGGAGGCCGACATCCTGCATGGCCGCGCCACGCCACAGGGCGAGGGCCTCGCGCAGCCGCCTCGGCTCCTCCTCGCCGCGGGCCTGGCCGACGAGACGCTCGAATCGCACGGCGTCGACGTCTTCGGGCGCGACCTTCAGCCGGTAACCGTCCGGCTGTCCCTCGACGACCCCTTCCGGCAGTACCTTCCGCAGCCGGGAAACCAAGCGCTGCAAAGCGTTCGTCGCGTCGGCGGGCGGCTGTTCGCCCCAGATCCAGTCGACCAGCGTCGCCTTCGGGACCACGCGGCCCGGTTCGAGCGCGAGAGCGATCAGCAGTCCGCGCAGCCGGGCGCCCGGGACGTCGGCGAGGACGCCGTCAGCCGTGCGAACCTCGAACGAGCCCAGCATCCCGATCTGCATTGGGCCGATTTTGCCACGGGTGATCAGCGGGCCCACCGGCGCGGACACCGGTTGGCTCTGCGTATCCCGGCGGTGTCACCGAGCTACGACTCGCCGCTGATCCTCGCCGTGCCGATCGAAGCCGCCGCGATCGCCCTGGCGGCGGTCTGCGTCGACGAAGTGTTGTTCAGCGTGGTGAGCGACGTCTGGTTGAGGGCGTGCACGACGAACTCGTAGGTGTTCACGGTCGAGGGCGAGCACGGTCCCTGGTAGCCGTAGAGGCTCGCGCTCCCGCGGTAGTAGATCTGCCTGGAGCCGGCGGGAACGGGCGGCTTGTAGGCGTGCTGGACGTTCTGGGGCAGCGAGGCCGTCGTCGCGGGGATGTCGTAGATGACCCAGTGGATGAGGTTGTTGTTGTCGAGGTCGCGCATCACGATGGCGTAGCTCTTGGCCGCGGCGGGAGCGCCCGACCAGGCCAGCGGTGGCGACTCGTTCTTCTTGGCCGGATCGTTGCCGCCGCCGCTGGTGCACTCGTGGACCTTGGGGATGAGACCGCCGTTGGCGAAAGCGGTACTGGACAGGGTGAACGCGTTCGGGGCCGCCGAGGCCGCCGGGGAAAGGCAAGTGGCGCCGAGGGCGAACAAGGCGCAGAACACGATTCTCGTTTTTCTCACTGGAGACTCCCGAGGAATTTGGTGATTTTCTTGCGCGGAATTCAGCGTAGGCAGCCCGGAATGCGTCGGCTAGCGCACTTTTCCGGTCGAACGAGGTGTTTTCCGGTCGTGTCGTCCGTCCACGCACAAGTGTCGTCCGTCTGATCACGTGTGTCGTCCGGTGGCGCTGCCGTGATCAGACGGACGACATGCGTGATCAGGTGGACGACACGCGTGATTCAGGAGCGCACGAGCACGGAGAAGTAGATCGGCCTGTTGCCGGGGAACAGCTCCCGGTCCTGTTCGTCGACCATCTTCCAGAACACCTTGCAGTCGGCCGGGGCGGTCGGCGGGGTGCCCACGGTGACCGTCACCTGCACGTTTCCCTGCGGCGCGGTGTCGTTGACCGGGATCCGGTCCGGGGTGCGGCAGGCGCCGGGCGCGACCGGGAGGTCGGTGCGGCGCAGATACCGCTTCTTCCACTCGACGGTGCCGGTGTTCTTGAGTTCCCACACCTTCACGAACTGCGTGCCCGGCTTGACCACGGTGTCGTCGGGAATGGTCACGTCGGCGACGAACCTGCTCGAGTCGCCGGGGTGCGGAGGTTCGGGCGTGCCCTCGTCACCCGGCAGGAGGACGACCACGACGGCGGCGATCGCGGCGACCAGGACGAGGGCCAGCGGCACCAGGACCCGCTTGGACCGCCATCGTGAACGGGCGGGCGCGGGCTCGGGCGCACGCTCGGCGGACAGCACGAGCTGGACTCCCTGCCATCGGGCGTGCCACTCCTCCTCGTCACCGTCGCAGGCCCGGACGAACTCCCGGACGGTCTCCCAAGGCTGGAGCCGTCTGCCGGTGACGGTGAGGTGCAGGGTCGCGTGGGACACCGCGCCGGACTTCGCGGCCATCTTCCGGAAAGAGGGCTCCCCGGCCCGCGTCCGCAGCTTCCGCAGCTCGTCCATGAACGCTTCGAGCTCCGGCGTCCGTTCTCCCGCTTGCGCTCCCGGCACGCTTCCCCTCGCGTTCGTGTCCAACGTGACAACGATTTTCGTCACTCTGCGCGGCCAGGTGACTATATCGCGAACTTCGTCCCGATCGCCGTGCCGACCAGCGGGATCGTCCTGGCCCTGGCCTGTCAAACGCTGTCAACCTGCGGTTTTTGACGTCAGACGTTCCGTACAGGTGGTTCCGGACGGCCTCTCGCCCAGGGCAAGGTCGGTCACGAGCTGTTCACAGGGAGCAGCACCGAGTGAAGGAGCAGTCATGCGCAAGGTGGCAACCGCCGCGACGTTCACCGCTCTGACCGGAGCCGCGCTCATGGGGGCCACGGCGGGGCAGCCCGCGGTGGCCGCGCCGTCGGTCAACATGGAGGCCGTGATCAAGGCGGCCATGTGGGATCCGTACAAAGCCGACCAGGCGATCACGCCGGGCTCCGGTCCGAGCGTCAAGGTCGTCGAAGAGGCGCTGGCGGCGAAGAACCTGCTCGACAAGAAGCAGGTCGACGGCCACTTCGGCACCTCCACGGTCAAGGCGTACGAGAAGTACCAGAAGTCGCTGGGGCACAGCGGCCTGGCCGCCACCGGGCTGCCGGGCAAAGGCTCCCTGACCGAGCTGGGCAAGGGCCGCTACACCGTGACAGCGCCGATCAGCGTCGGTTCGAAGACCAGCCTGAACGGCAAGACGGTGAACAAGCGCACCGCCGACATGATCGCGGCCGCCGGGAAGAAGGCCGGGGTCAAGTTCACCGTCACGCAGGGCTCGTACAACGCCGGCGGGGTCGGCGCTTCGGGTGGCACGCACGACGGCGGCGGCGCCGTCGACATCTCGGTGAACAACATCTCGAACAAGACCGCCGCGGTGAAGGCCCTGCGTGAGGTCGGGTTCGCCGCCTGGCACCGCACCCCGAGCCAGGGTGACTGGGCCGAGCACATCCACGGCATCGCGATCAGCGACACCGACATGTCGCCGCAGGCGCAGGCCCAGGCCGGTGACTACTTCAAGGGGCTCAACGGCCTGGCGAGCCACGCCAAGGACGACGGTCCCCAGGTGAAGAAGGTGACCTGGGAGGAATTCAAGCGCGGCTGACTCACGGAATCCTGGGCGGGTGGCTTCGGCCGCCCGCCCTTTCTCCGTAAGGTCGTCATCGTGGACGACATCATCGCGGGCCTGGACACCAGTACGTTCAGGCCGGTCGAGGGGTTCGCCGTGCGCTTGTTCCCGCGGGGAAGCGGGCTGGGACACGGGATGAGGTTCGTCGGCGGTGACGACACGGTGCTCGCCGAGTTCTCCTGGTGGGACAACGTGGAAGTGACCTTGCGGGGGTGGACGCTCGACGACGTCCCGCTGGGCACCCCGCGGGAGCCGTTCTTCGAATCCGACCAATGCTGGCTCTTGCTGATCTGGCGCGAGGGCGAGGACGTGCTGATCGCCGAGACGGACGATCCGCACGGTCCGGTCTTCGAACGGCGGTCACGAGTGCCCGGGTCGGCCTACCTCGACGCTTGGACGGTCGCCCTGCGTGAGGCTCGGTCTCCAGGTCCGTGAAGGCCTCCTTCCCTACCCTGAAGGTAGGCAAGGAGGCCTTCACGGACGGGCCGCGGGAAACCCGACGACCGGGGTGTCGCCCGCCCGGGCGGCCACCAGCGCGCCGGGCGCCGGGACGAGGGTGTGGCGGCCGGAGCCGGAAAGCAGGCCGCCGATCAGTTCCCCGGACGGCGGCCACGAAACCGGGAGAGTGGACGCCGGGGAGCCGTCGAGCTCCTGCCGGTGCACCACCATCCCGCCGCCGGGCGAGCCGCACAGGCGCAGGTACGCCGTCGGCGTGGTGGCCTGCGCCCGCCGGTCCGGGCAGGCGGCGAGGTCGACGGCCGTCCCGCCGTCCAGCGTGGCCGCGGTCGTCTTCCCGTTTTCGTCGCGTTCGGAGACGGCCACCGGGCCGAGCGTGATCCGGGCAGGCGCCTTGGAGTCCATTGTGGACAGCAGGGTGCCGGTGGCGGCGTCGAGCACGACGTCGGTTTCCTTGCCGCTCGCCAGCCCCGAGTACCGCAGCGACAGGGAAACCTTGCCACCGCCGGGGGACGAGTGCAGGTAGTAGTCGGCCTTCTCGTCCGACGGCCGGGCCACCGGCAGCCGGTGCTCCCAGCGCGGCGTGCCGGTGCGTTCGTCCAGGCCGAGCACGCCGATCCGGTCCTGGCACAGCAGCGCCGCCAGCACCACGTCCCGGCCGCTCGCGGGCAGCGCGAACGGGGAGACGCAACCCTCGGGCGCCTTCCACGACCACAGCGGGCTTCCGGTGCGCAGGTCCAACGCGTCGACGCGGAAGTCGTTGTTCCCCAGGTAGGTGAGCGAAGGCAGCACGGTGGAGGTCGGCGCGAGCAGATCGGGCCCGTGCACGTCGTCGATCACCGTCTCCTGGACCGGAACGCCGGTGAACGCGTCGAGAATCGTGAGATGGTGGCGGTCCTTCCCGCCGTCGCGAGGAGCGAAGACGGCCAGCAGCAGAAGCCCGTCCGGAGTGGGGACGAGCGCGCGGACGTGGGCACCGGGGCGGGCGTAGGTCCAGCGCACCGCGCCCGTCGGCCCGTCGAGCGCGGTGACCTCGCCGCCGGTCCCGGCGACCGCCACCCCGGCCCCCGCCGCGACCACGTCGAGGACCGGTGAGGACGGGGTCCAGCTCCACGGCGCGGTCGTCACCCGATCGGCGAGCGCCGGCGCGGTGACGACAGTGCCCGGGCCGGCCGTCTCGGACCGCACGGCCAGCCCGGGCACGGTCGTCACGGCGGTCACCGTTCCCGCGGCGAGCACCGCCACCAGCGGGACCGCGAACCACCAGCGGACCGGTCGTGGAAGGCCCGCCACCACCAGCGTGACGACGGCGGCGATCGCGAGCACCGCCGTCGAACTCCCCGGGGTGCCGCTGCCGAGGTCCGTGCTCAGGCAGTAGATCGCCCAGCCGGTGGCGCCTGCCGCGAAGACCAGCGCGGAAACCCTCGCCCCGGTGGACTTTCCGAACGTCAGCAGGGCCGCGAGTACCGACGCCGCGGCGACCAGCGCCACTTCGAGATCCGGCCGGTCCGGGCGGACCGCCCCGCCGTTGAGGAACACCGCCAGTACCGCGCAGCCCGCGGCGAGCGCCGCGACCACCACTCCCATGACCGGATCCTGGCACGGCCGGAATCGCCGGGAGACCGTCGAAATGACGTCATCGCAGGCTCGTTCGCCGCCAGTGTTCGGCCGCCTCGCTCATGTCCTTGTGCAAATGCCGGAAGAACCGGCTGGTGGCCTCCAAACGCGCCCCGGCCGGACCGTCGAACAACCCGGCGCCCCGCCGGGTGACGTCCGCCCACGCGGTCATCGCGTCGAGACTGGCCTGCCAGGCCCGGTAGCCGAACTGATCGTCGACGACGTAGCGATAACGCCTGCCTTCGCGTACGCGGCCGATCAGCCCGCGTTGTTCCAGCCAGCCGACGGCCTTGGACACCGACGCGGGACTGACCTCCAGCCCGGCGGCGAGTTCGGCGGCGGTACTGCCGGCGGTGTCCCCGGTGAACAGGCAGGCCAGCACCCTGGCCATCATCGCCGGGACCCCGGTCGCGGCCATCATCCCGGCGAACTCGGTCTCGAAGTCCCGTAGCGCCTCCGGGGTGCGTTCGGCGGGTTCGGCGACCGGCGGCGGGCCCGGTTTGCGGCGGCGTGCCCGCCATCGCGTCGCTTGCTGCGCCCGGCCTGCCCGGTAGCCGTGCGCGCCGCCGTTGCGCGCCACCTCGCGGATGATCGTCGACTTCGGGCGGCCCATCCCGCGGGCGATCTCGGCGTAGGTGAGGCCCGCGGTCAATCCCGAGGCGATCTGCCAGCGCTCGTCCTGGGTCAGGCGTTTTCCCGGCACGCGTTCTCCCGCTCCGGTGCATTCAGCTCCATGGTCATTGCATCGATTGTAAGCGGTTCACCTGCGAATACAGCGATCTTGCGTTGTCGAGAATGGAAATCGGGTGTTTCGTGAGCGGTGAAGAGACAAGGAGGTGCACACGGGATGACGACCACGGTCTGCCTGGTCACCGGCGCTTCGTCGGGGATCGGCCACGCCACCGCGCTGGAGCTCTCGCGCGCCGGGCACACGGTCTACGGCGCCGCGAGGCGCGTGGAGAAGATGGACGATCTCCGTGCGGCGGGCGGCCGTGCGCTGAAGATGGACGCCCGGGACGAGGGCG
Source organism: Amycolatopsis thailandensis (assembly GCF_042723255.1). Classification (NCBI taxonomy): domain Bacteria; kingdom Bacillati; phylum Actinomycetota; class Actinomycetes; order Pseudonocardiales; family Pseudonocardiaceae; genus Amycolatopsis; species Amycolatopsis thailandensis. The sequence continues at coordinate 4,552 of NZ_JBHXJK010000074.1, read as the reverse complement.
ATCTCCACCGCGCCGTCGACACCGTTCTCGAAGAGCAGGGAAGGATCGACGTCCTGGTCAACAACGCCGGGACCGTCCTGCACGGCGCCATCGAGGACGTGCCGCTGGACAGCGCGCGTGACCAGCTCGAAGTCAATCTCCTCGCGCCGGCGCGGCTGGTGCAGCTCGTGCTGCCCGCCATGCGGGAGCGGCGGTCCGGCACGATCGTCAACGTCTCGTCGATCGGCGGCGAGATCGCCTTGCCGTTCGGTGCTTGGTACTACGCGTCGAAGCACGCGCTCGAAGCCTTCTCCGACACGCTGCGCATGGAGGTCGAGCCCTTCGGCATCGACGTCGTGATCATCCAGCCGGGCATCATCAAGACCGAGTTCGAGGATCGGACGTCCGCGCAGCTGCGGGAGATCTCCGGCGGCGGGGCGTACGGGGCGATGGCGGAAGCCATGGCGAGGCATGGCGAAACGGGACTCAGCGACGGCTCCGACCCCGCTGTCGTCGTGGAAGCCATCCGTGGCGCCATCGAGTCGGACCATCCGGAAACGCGCTACGCCGTCGGGCACCTCGCCGAGAAACTCCTGGAACTCAACAGGACCCTGCCGGACCGCGAATTCGACAAGCTCGCCACGCGCGCGACGCACTAGCCCGTCCGGCGGCGTGCGCGCGCGACGCCGACCCACAGCAGGATCGACACGACGGCACCCGGCGCCGCCGTCAGGTACACCGGCCACGCGCGGAAGTCCGACATCCACAGCATGGCGACCAGGCCGAGGGTGATCAACGTCCACGCCAACGCGAGGGCGCCGCCTCTTCGCCGCCAGCGGGCGGCGAGGCCGCGCATCCTGTTCTCTGCTCGGATCACACCGTTGGGTACCCGCTCAGCGCCTGGTCAACCCCAAGAAATCAGGCGCGCAGGTAACCGGTGATCATCGCCACGAGTTCGTTCTCGAGCCGGGTGAGGTCGATGGAGTCGGGGGCGGCGATGAGCTGATGCACGGTCAGCTCCACGGTCGACGTGACGAGCCGGGCCGCGGTGTCCTTGTCCTGGACACGGACTTCGGGATGGACGTTGAGCAGATCGAGCAGATCGTCGATCATCTCCCACTTCACCCGGGTGACCCGCTCCAGTATTTCGCCGGAACGGGGCGCCTGCTCGATCATGATCCGCAGGAGCTGCGGGTCGTCGAGATGATTGTCGATCACCGTGCGCACGAACGCCCTGATGATGCTCTCCAGCGATTCGGACGATTCCTTGTAACGACGCAGCGTCGCGGTGCCGCGGTCGCCGTCGAGGTGGCGGGTCAGCAGCTCGGCCAGGATCGCGTCCTTGTTCGGGTAGTACTGATACAGCGAACCGATCGAAACCCGGGCCTGTTCGGCGATCCGGTTCGTGGTCCCCGCGGCGTAGCCGTACTCGGCGAAAATGTGAGCAGCGGCGGCGAGGATGCGCTGCCGGGTCAGCTCGGCCCGGACCTGACGAGGCTGTTTACGTGGCTGGATGCGGCGCTGGTCCGACGTCATGGCACTCCCGGTGAAGCGGCCTGAAAGCGAGTAGCGGGCAGGCTGAACAATTGCTCATAATTGTGCCATGACCAGCAGTTATCTCGTCAATGAGACGCGCCCGCGCCGGATCTCGTACGAGGAGGTGCGTGCCCGGCTCGGCGAGCCGGAGGCGATGATCAAGGCCAAGGTCCACGACCGCGTCGACAGGCACGGCCACCGGTTCATCGCCCATTCGCCGTTCGTGGCGATGGCGACCGCGGACGCGACCGGCCTGCCCGACTGCTCACCGCGCGGCGACTACCCGGGTTTCGTCAAGGTGCTCGACGAACGCACCCTCGCCATCCCCGACCGGCCGGGCAACAAACTCGCCGACTCGTTCCGCAACCTCGCCGAGAACGACGGGATCGGGTTGATGTTCGTGGTCCCGGGGATGCGGGAAGTGTTCCGGGTCAACGGTCACGCGTATCCCACCGACGAACCGGACGTGCTCGCCCGGATGCGCACCGAGGGCAAGGCGGCGGAACTGGCGATCATCGTGGAGGTCGCCGAGACGTTCTTCCACTGCGGGCGGGCGCTGGTCCGGTCCCGGCTCTGGGATCCCGCGAGCCAGGCACTGGCCGACGAATTGCCGTCCGCGGGCGAGATCGCCACCGAGCAGATGGGCCTCGACGTCGATCCGTCGGTGCTGGAGGAGATGCTCGAAACCAGCTACCGGCAGCTGTACTGAGGTGATTCCCTTGATGCAACAGACCATTCTCGACCGCGTCGAGCCGGTCGCCGAAGGCACCGTCTCCCTCGTCCTGCGCGGGGCCGACGGCCCGCTGGCCCCTTGGGAGCCGGGCGCGCATGTCGACCTGGCGCTGCCGAACTGGCTGACCAGGCAGTATTCGCTGTGCGGGGATCCGGCCGATCGCGGCAGCTACCGGGTCGCCGTCCGGCACGACCGGCTCAGCCGGGGCGGTTCGGAGTACATCCACCTGTTCCTCCGCGCGGGCCGCACCCTCGATGTCTCGTTGCCGCGCAACAACTTCCCCTTGCTGCCGGCGCCGGAGTACTTGTTCATCGCGGGTGGGATCGGGATTACTCCCGTCCTGCCAATGATGGCGGCGGCGGGCACTTCGGCCAGGTTGGTGTACGTGGGCAGGTCGGTGGCCACCATGCCGTTCGTCGCCGAACTCCAGGCCGCCTACGGTGACCGGGTGCGGGTCCACGCCACCGACGAACACGGCAGGCCCGACTTCGCCGCCTTGGCGGCCAGACTCGGCCCGCGGGCACTGGTTTACTGCTGCGGCCCCGCTTCGATGCTCGACGCGGCCGAGGCGGCGTTTCCCGCGCCAGGGTTGCATCTTGAGCGTTTCCAGCCGGTGGTCAAGGAATTCGCGCCCAATGCCCCGTTCGAAGTGAACTGTGTCCGATCAGGACGGACGGTGGCCGTCGCGGCGGAGGAGTCCTTGTTGGACGCTTTACGCCACGCGGGGTACCCGATCCAGTCCGGATGCCGCGAAGGGGTTTGCGGCAGCTGCGAGATCGGCGTCGTCGGTGGTGAACCGGAGCACCGCGACGACATCGGCGCACCGCCGGGGCGCATGTACTGCTGTGTCTCGCGTGCGTCCTCGCGGCTCGACCTCGACCTCTGACCCCGTCGTATACGGATTGTCGGCGGCCGGTGGCTAGGCTCGCGCGATGGTCGAGCCCGCATACGATCCCGAACTCGCCGCCGTGTTGCCCGCGCTGGCGGGGCATGTCCCGGTCGGCATGACGACGGAACAGCTGGAGCGCTATCGGTCGTTGAAGTTCCCGTCCATCGAAGAGCAGATCGGCGATCGCCCGGTCACCTGGACCGATCACACGATCCCCGGTCACGGCGGCGCGGAGATCGTGGTCTCGGTCATCGCGCGCGAGGACCACCGCGGTGGCGGGCCGGGGATCTATCACATCCACGGCGGCGGAATGGTGATGGCCGACCGGTTCGCGTCGGTGCACCCGCTCGTCGAGTGGGCGATGAAGTACGACGCTGTCGCGGTCACCGTCGAATTCCGCCGGGCGCCGGAACATCCGCATCCGGTGCCGGTGGAGGACTGCTACGCCGGTCTGGAGTGGATGGCCGCGCACGCGGACGAGCTGGGCTTCGACCCCGGACGGCTGGTCATCTTCGGCGGGAGCGGCGGCGGTGGCCTGGCCGCTGGTGTCACGCTGATGGCGCGCGATCGAGGCGGGCCGGTGTTGTCCGGGCAGTTGCTCCAATGCCCGATGATCGACGATCGCAACGAGACCGTGTCGGCGCGGGAATACGACGGCGTCGGCGTCTGGGACCGGACCAGCAACCTGACGGCGTGGACGATGGTCCTGGGGGAGCGACGGGGCGCGCCGGACGTCTCGCCGTACGCGGCTCCGGCGCGCGCGACGGATCTCAGCGAATTGCCTCCGACGTTCATCGACGTCGGCGCCGTCGAGGTGTTCCGGGACGAGGCCGTGGCCTACGCGAGTGCGATCTGGGCCGCCGGAGGAGAGGCGGAACTGCACGTCTGGGGCGGCGCCTTCCACGGTTTTCACGACCTCGCGCCGGAATCGGCCGTCGCCCGATCGTGCCTCGCCGCGCGGGAATCTTGGCTGGACCGGCTGCTCGCCAGAGGTGAATGAATTTCCCCGAATTGCCGCGAGGGGAAAGCGGTGTAACCCTGGTCATACCGAACGACACCACCACCACGAAGTACAGGAGTCGTTATGACCACCACGGAAATGCCCGCAGTCCACGAATGCACGGTCAGCGGATGTTCCTACAACCACGACGGCTGCCACGCTTTCGCCATCACGGTGGGCGGCGGCAACGGCTCGGCCGATTGCGGAACGTTCGTCCCGCTGAACACCAAAGGCGGACTCGATCGGGTGACCGCGCAGGTGGGTGCCTGCTCTCGGTCCGATTGCAAGCACAATTCCGCTTTGGAATGCACCGCTTCGAGTGTCCGCGTCGGCCCGGGTGAAGGCGGCCACGCCGCGAATTGCCTGACCTACGCCAAGTAAGCGGTAAGTACATGAAGGCCCCCTTCCTTGCGCC
>NZ_JBHXJK010000073.1:29321-42700 GCF_042723255.1 Amycolatopsis thailandensis | reverse complement strand
CACTTTCAGGACACCTGATGTCCCGAAAGTGGCTTTCGCGACACCCGAGGCCGACGTACGGACGAGCGACACAACACGCCACATTTGCCTTACCCTCAATAACCCGAATCGCCACTCACGACCAGCCCGACCCAAGACCGCCCCGCCCTCCGCATTCAGAGGACTAAACGCGGGGCTTGCCCGGGGGTCACTTGCCGACGTAGGCCGCCAGGTGCTCACCGGTCAGCGTCGAACCCGCCGCGACGAGGTCGGACGGCGTGCCCTCGAAGACGACCTTGCCGCCGTCGTGACCGGCGCCCGGACCGAGGTCGATGATCCAGTCCGCGTGCGCCATGACCGCCTGGTGGTGCTCGATCACGATCACGGACTTGCCCGCGTCCACGAGCCGGTCCAGCAGGCCGAGCAGGTTCTCGACGTCGGCGAGGTGCAGACCGGTGGTCGGCTCGTCCAGGACGTAGACACCGCCCTTGTCGCCCATGTGCGTCGCCAGCTTCAGCCGCTGCCGTTCACCGCCGGACAGCGTGGTGAGCGGCTGGCCGAGGCTGAGGTAGCCGAGCCCGACGTCGTTGAGCCTGGCGAGGATCGCGGCCGCGGCGGGGACGCGTCCCTCGCCCTCGGAGAAGAACTCCACGGCTTCGGACACGGGCATCGCGAGTGCCTCGCTGATGTTCTTGCCGCCGAAGGTGTACTCCAGCACCGAGGCCTGGAACCGCTTGCCGTCGCACTCCTCGCAGGTGGTCGCGGTGCCCGCCATGATGCCGAGGTCGGTGTAGATGACGCCCGCGCCGTTGCAGTTCGGGCAGGCGCCCTCGGAGTTGGCGCTGAACAGCGCGGGCTTCACGCCGTTGGCCTTGGCGAACGCCTTGCGGATCGGTTCGAGCAGGCCGGTGTAGGTGGCCGGGTTGCTCCGCCGCGAGCCGCGGATCGGCGTCTGGTCGACCGAGACCACGCCCTCGGCGGACGGGATCGATCCGTGGATCAGCGAGCTCTTGCCGGAGCCCGCGACACCGGTGACGACGCAGAGGACGCCGAGCGGGACGTCGACGTTCACGTTCCGCAGGTTGTGCCGGTCCGCGCCGCGGATCTCCAGTTTGCCGGTGGACTCGCGGACGCTGTCCTTGAGCGACGCCCGGTCGTCGAGGTGCCTGCCGGTGATGGTGTCGCTGGCGCGCAGGCCGTCGACGGTGCCCTCGAAGCAGATCGTCCCGCCCGCGGTGCCCGCGCCGGGGCCGAGGTCGACGACGTGGTCGGCGATCGCGATCGTCTCCGGCTTGTGCTCGACGACCAGCACCGTGTTGCCCTTGTCGCGCAGCTGCTCGAGCAGGTTGTTCATCCGCTGGATGTCGTGCGGGTGCAGGCCGATGGTGGGTTCGTCGAAGACGTAGGTGACGTCGGTGAGCGAGGAGCCGAGGTGCCGGATCATCTTCGTGCGCTGGGCCTCGCCACCCGAGAGCGTGCCGGACGGCCGGTCGAGGGAGAGATAGCCGAGTCCGATGTCCACGAAGGAGTCGAGTGTGTGCTGGAGCTTCTCCAGCAGCGGCGCGACCGACGGCTCCTTGAGCCCGCGGACCCAGTCGGCGAGGTCGCTGATCTGCATCGAACAGGCGTCGGCGATGTTGATCCGCTTGATCTTCGACGAGCGCGCGAGCTCGCTCAGCCTGGAGCCGTCGCATTCGGGACAGGTGGTGAAGGTGACCGCCCGGTCCACAAACGCGCGGATGTGCGGCTGCATCGCCTCCCGGTCCTTGGACAGGAACGACTTCTGGATCGTGGGGATCAGACCCGAGTAGGTCAGGTTGATGCCTTCGATCTTGAGTTTGACCGGCTCCTTGTAGACCAGGTCGTCGAACTGCCGCTTCGTGTACTTCTTGATCGGCTTGTCGGGGTCGAAGAAACCGCAGCCGCGCAGGATGCGGCCGTACCAGCCCTCCATGGAGAAACCGGGAATCGTCAGCGCGCCCTCGTTGAGGGATTTGGTCTCGTCGAACAGGGCGGTGAGGTCGATGTCGTTGACCTTGCCCCGGCCTTCGCACCGGGCGCACATACCGCCGGTGATGCTGAACTCGCGGCGTTCCTTCGTGGTCCGTCCGCCCTTTTCGAGGGTCACGGCGCCCGCTCCGGAGATCGAGGCGACATTGAAGGAGAAGGCCTGCGGGGAGCCGATGTGCGGCTTGCCGATCCGGCTGAAGAGGATGCGCAGCATCGCGTGGGCGTCGGTGGCGGTGCCGACCGTGGAGCGGGGGTCGGACCCCATCCGCTGCTGGTCGACGATGATCGCGGTGGTCAGGCCGTCGAGGACGTCGACCTCGGGCCGGGCCAGCGTCGGCATGAAACCCTGCACGAAGGTGCTGTAGGTCTCGTTGATCAGCCGCTGCGACTCGGCCGCGATCGTGTCGAAGACCAGCGAGCTCTTGCCCGACCCGGAGACACCGGTGAACACCGTCAGCCGGCGCTTCGGCAGTTCGACGGCGACGTTCTGGAGGTTGTTCTCGTTCGCGCCCAGTACGCGGATCAGATCGTGGCTGTCCGCGGGGTGTTCCTCGGGTGGCTGCGGCCTGGTGGTCTTGCGCATCGTGTCTCCATCCTGATCCGGCCGCGTGTACGGTCCGTCAGCCTTTCCGGGCTCGATCTAACCAGCTTCGAGCCGTTTTTCCTCGTCGTTCGCGTGGTGCGTCCGCGACGGTGATCACGCTAAGCGAAGCCGGGCCGCCGTCGCTTCTCGATTCCTGACCGGACAGCGCCTAAAGCAGGGTGGCGAGCAGCTTCTCGCCTTCGGGCCACGGACCGTGGGCACCGGTGAGGTGCCCGACGGGACCGATGTCGGCGAACTCGGCGCCCCAGATCCCGGCGAAGGACCGCGCGCGGGCCGGGGTCATCCAGCGGTCGTTCGCGCTGGCGGCCACGACGGCGGGGAAAGGGAGGGTGAGGCGGGGGATCGGGGCGAATCCGGCCAACGCGGGCTCCGGGTTCTCTTCGACGTCGGCGGGTGTCACGAACAACGCGCCGCGCACGGGCCTGTCCCCGCCGTCCGCGAGCCAGTGCAGCACGGTCAGGCAGCCGAGGCTGTGCGCGACGAGAACGGGTGGCGCGGTGGTCTCCACGAGCGCCTCGTCCAGCCTGGCGACCCAGTCTTCGCGGACGGGCTCGTCCCAGTCGTCCTGTGCGAAGCGCTTCGAACCCGGGTACCGGTCGCACCACACGGACTGCCAGTCCCCGGGCTCGGGACCGAACCACCCGTCGACGAAGAGCAAAGTCATGGTGACCAGTATTCAGACGCTCCAGCCCTCGCTCTTGGTCGCCTTCAGGTAGTCCTCGACCGGCGGCCCGACCGGCCTGCCCTCGTACTGGGTCGACAGCACCACCGACGACCTGATCTCGCCGTGTTTGCCCAGCCGTTCGAAGAGGCCTTCGAGGTGTTCGAGCGACACCGCCCGCACCTTCAGCATGGTGCAGCGGTCTCCGCTGAGCCGGTGCAGCTCGACCACCTCCGGATAGTCCTCCGACTTGCTGGTGCGCAGCAGGCAGCTGCCGAGCGAGCAGCGCATCTCGACGAACGCCTGCAGGTCGTACCCGGCCCGGCGCGCGTCGACCTGGGCGCGATACCCGGTGATGACGCCCGCCTCCTCCAGCCGCCGGACCCGTTCAGCGACCGCCGGGGCGGAGAGGTTCACGCGGCGGCTCAGCTCCTTGAAGGAGAGCCGCCCGTCGCTCTGGAGCGTTTCGAGGAGCCGCCAGTCGAGGTCGTCCAGCGCTCTTTCCGATCGTAAGGTCATCGAGCCCGGATTCCTTTCATGATGGGCCTCGCACCCCCGCGAGGCCTTCGCCAGCCTATTCGCCGGAGCGGCCGGAATCCCTAGGTTTGAATCATGAAACCGATGTTCGCGCTCTTCATGGGCGTCGCCTGTCTCAGCACCGCGGTCGTCGGCCTGTCCACCACGGCGGCGCTGATCGTGGTCGAGCACGCCGGTGCCGCGTGGAGCGGGCTGCCGAACGCCGTGCTGGTACTCGGTTCCGCCGCGGGTTCGCTGTCGTCGGGCGCGCTGGCCGCCCGCTACGGCAGGCGGCTCGTCCTGGTGCTGATGTACGGGGCGGCGGTGGCGGGCGCGCTGATCTCGTTCGCGGGCGTGCTCGGCGGATCCGTGCTCGCGTTGGTGGCGGGGATGCCGCTGATCGGTTTCGGCAACAGCGGGGCGCAGCTGTCGCGATACACGGCCGCCGACCTGGCGCCCGAGCACCGCAAGGGTTTCGCACTGTCCACAATGGTCTGGGCGGGGACCGTCGGCGCGGTCGCCGGGCCCGCCCTGATCGCGCCCGCCGCGGCCCGGGCGGAAGCCGCCGAGCTACCCGCCCTGTCCGGCCCGATCGCGGCGGGCGCGGTCGTCGTGGCCATCGCCGTGGTCGCCGTCGTCACTCTGCCGCGAAATCTCGCCGCCCCGGCGGAGCGGGCGCCGAGGCGGGAACGGATGTCCGTGCGGAACCCGGTGATCCTCGGGCCGCTCGTGGCGATGGTCGGCGCGCAGCTGGCCATGGTGGCGGTGATGACGATGACCCCGGTGCAGCTGCACGAGCACGGCCAGGGGCTCGACGTCGTCGGCTGGGTGCTGAGCGCCCATCTGATCGGGATGTTCGCGCTGGCGCCGTTGTCCGGCTGGATCACCGACCGCTGGGGCGGCCGCGCGACCATCTTCGGCGGCATCGGCACCCTCACCGTCGCGGCGGTCACCGCGATCGGCGCGCCCGATTCGCATCACGTGGGAATCCCGGTCGCGATGTTCCTGCTGGGCTACGGCTGGAACCTGGTGTTCGTCGGCGGTAGCGGCATGCTCAGCCGCGATCTCCCGCCCGCTCAGCGAGCGAGGGCGCAGGGCACTGTCGACGCCTTCGTCTGGGGGACCTCCGCGGCGGCGAGCCTGCTCGCCGGGCAGTTGTTCGGCCTCGGCGGATACGTCTTGGTCGCCGTCGCGGGTGGCCTCTGCGCCCTCGCCCCGCTCGCGGTGATCGGCCGCCGGGCCGGGGTGGCCGAGCCCGTTGAAAAAGCCGGGCTCCGCTGATCTGCGAAACGCGGGTCGTGCCGTCATACTGCTTCACTCCGACACGAACGAACCCGTGATGACACAGATCACGTCGGTGACCGATTCGGAGGGTCTTAGGGTGAAAGCAGACAAGGTGCGAAAGATCGGGGGTGCACGATGAGCGAGTTCGCGGTGAATCTGCGGGACCGGGTACGGCAGGCGAGGGAAGACGTCCGGATCGCCAGGCGGGACTCGGACGACGATCGTGCCTCGGCCGTCGGCGCCGATCTGGCGAACCTGGAGCGGCTGGCCGCCGAGCACGGCGTGGACCTGCCGGAGCAGGCCTCGGACGACGCCCGGGCGTGACCCCGGGTTCCGTGCCGGTGATCGGCCTTTGACACCCTGGGGCGTGTGACCGAAAGCCTGAACCGGATCCGCGCCTTCCTGGCGGACCGTGAACCGCCGACACCGTGCCTGGTCGTGGACACCGACCTGGTGGCGGACCGGGCGGCCGCGGTCTCGGCGGCGTTCCCGGACGCGCTGATCCGGTACGCGGTCAAGGCGAATCCCACTCCCGAAGTGCTCGACGCGGTGCTGTCGGCGGGAGCCGGGTTCGACGTGGCGGGCACGGCGGAGATCGCGCTGTGCCTGTCCCGCGGCGCGCGAGCGGCGGAACTGGCCTACGGCAACACGATCAAGAAACCCGCGGACATCGCGGCCGCGTACGAGCGCGGCGTCCGTGAATTCACCACGGATTCCGCGGGCGATCTGGCGAATCTGGCCGAGCACGCGCCCGGTTCACTCGTGTCGGTCCGCCTGCTGACCGGCGGCCCGGACTCGGTGACGCCGTTCGGCCACAAGTTCGGCTGCGAACCGGCGGTGGCCGCCACGCTGCTCCGGCAGGCCGTGGAAGCCGGGCTGCGGCCCGGAATCGCGTTCCACGTCGGTTCGCAGCAGCCGGATCCGACGGCGTGGGAGATCGGGATCGCGACCGCGGCCAAGGTCGCCGCCGAAGCAGGCGTCGGCTTGGAGCGGCTCAACATCGGCGGCGGGTTCGCCACCGAGCACCGCGAGTCCGTACCGTCGCTCACCGATTACGCGGCGGTGGTCCACGCCGCCCTCCAAAGGCACCTGCCGGGACCGGAACTGCTGCTGGAACCGGGCCGGGTGATCGTCGCCGACGCGGGACTCATCCGGACAGAGGTCGTCCTGGTGACCACTCGCGCCGCCGCCGACGAACGCCGTTGGGTCTATCTCGACGTCGGCAGGTACAACGGAATGGCGGAGTGCGAGAACGAAGCTGTCGCGTATCGACTGGAGCCCGTCGGCGTCAAAGGTCCGGAAGGGCCGGTGGTCCTCGCGGGGCCGACCTGCGATGGTGACGACGTGCTGTACCAGCGGACGCCGTGCGCGCTGCCGATTTCGCTGAAGGCGGGAGACCGGCTGGACATCCCGGGGACCGGGGCGTACACCGCCAGCTATTCTTCCGTCGCTTTCAACGGAATCGAGCCGTTGCGCACCTATTGTGTGGGGAGGTTCGCCGATGCCGGGTGAAGAGCCGCTCGTCGGCCGGTTCGCCGGCCGCCACGTACTCGCGGAGTTCGAGGGGGTCGAGCCGTCGTTGCTCGACGACGCCGAACTCTTGAAGAAGACCCTCGCCGACGCGGTCACCGAGGCGGGGGCGACGGTCTGCGAGGTCGTGTCCCATTCCTTCGCCCCGCAAGGGGTCACCGCGCTCGCGCTGCTGGCCGAGTCGCACGCGTCCGTGCACACCTATCCGGAGATCGGGTCGGTGTTCGTGGACGTGTTCACCTGCGGGGACCGGGCGGATCCGGAGCGGGCGGTCACACTGCTGGCGAAGATGCTGGGCGCCGGCACCGTCCGGATGTCCACTGTGGAACGAGGAGAGAACTGATGGCGCCACGAGTGATCGTCGAGCCGATGGGCGCGGGGCTCACCCGGAATTGGGACGTCGAGGAGGTCCTGTTCGAGGGCCGGACCGCGTTCCAGAACGTCCTCATCGGACGGACCGCGCAGGGGATCTCCCTGTTCTGCGACGACGAACGGCAGAGCACCGAGCTGAGCCAGCTCGTCTACCACGAGGCGCTGATGGTCCCATCGCTGCTGCTCGCCGAACGCGTCGAGCGGGTGCTGATCATCGGCTCCAGCGAAGGGGTCGCCTCCGAGCTCGCGGTCGCCGCGGGGGCTGAGGTCGTCGACCACGTCGACATCGACGCCGAGGCGGTGCGTGCTTGCGCCGAGCATCTTCCCTACGGCTACACGCTCGACGATCTGGCCCGTGCCGAGCGAGGCGAGGGCGAGATCCGCGTCCACTACCGCGACGGCTGGGAATTCCTCGCCGAGGCGCGCGAACGCGGCGACACCTACGACGTGGTGGTGATCGACCTGCCGGACGAGAACGACGATCCGGCGGCGCAGCACAACCGGTTGTACGGAACCGACTTCCTGACCAGGTGCGCGGAGCTGCTCGCCGAAGGGGGAGTGGTCGGCTGCCAGGGCGGCTGCCCGACGCTGTGGCGCAACCAGACGCTCGTCGCGTCGTGGCGCCGGTTCACCGAGTCGTTCGGGACCGTTCTCTACTACGGCTCGGACGAGCACGAGTGGGCTTTCCTGAGCGGCAGGGCCGACGCGCTCGACGATCCCGGCGCCCTGGTCGCGGAGAGGATCGGCAAGGCGGGAATCGGAGAGTCCACTATGGACGAAGACGCGCTGAGGGCGAACACCGTGCCGCCGATTTCGTTGCGGCGCAACCGGTGAATTCCGTGATCGTTACCCATCCGAGATGACCTTCGTGGTCGCCTGACAGGATCGGCCATCTGGTCGTTGCCGGGTCTCCTGGTGCGGGCCAGAATCGCACTGGTGAACAGCTGGCGCGAGCAGATCGCCTCTGGGGTGGACAGGGAATCCGCGGTCTGCGCGGCATTCGCGAGTTTGACCGCGAGTGTCACGGAGGATCTGGGGCCGGATCGGGTCGTGGACACGTTGTCCAGCGAATGCGTGCGGCTGCTGCCGATCGATTCGATGGAAGTCTTCTTGCCGGGGCTGAAACTGGAACGCTGTCCCCCGGTCGTCGAGGAGGGGCCCGCGCTCGAGTCCTTCGAGACCGGGAGTGAGGTCGCCGTCGAGAACCTTCCCGCCGAGATCCGGCGCTGGCCCGGCTACGTGGCGAGAGTGGTGGAACAGGGCTATACCGCGGTTTCCGCGATCCCGATGCGCGCGATGGAGGAAACCATCGGTTCGATAGCGTTGCTCAGTGCCGAAACCGCGGTTCTGAGCGCCGAAGACCGCCGGCTCGGCCAGGCGCTCGCCGACGTCGCCGCCCTGTGTCTCCTGCAACATCGGGAATTGCACCACTACCGGACGCTTTCGGGGCAGTTGCAGAACGCGCTCGACAGCCGGGTGATCATCGAGCAGGCAAAAGGAATGCTCGCCGAGCGCGCCGGTCTCGACCTCGGTGCAGCCTTTCAACGTCTGCGCGCCTTCGCCCGGAGTTCGAACAGGAAGGTTTCCGAGGTGGCGCGCGAGTTCGTGGCGGGTACGCTGGACAGCGAGAAACTTCTTCGGCGCCGGAACCGGTGACAATTGCCGGGAAATCCCCGGCAATCGCTGGTAGGGCCGTTGGTCACCGGAACCGGGGACTTGTCCCGGTGAACGCGCGACCGTGCGGCCCTAGGGCGCGAGGGCCCGATCGGAAAGGCTTCACGCAGAGGAAAGGATGCGTGAGGTCATGGCGCTGCTGGCAAGCCTACTCGGGAAGAGTCGTTCGGTGCGGCCGAGCCTGCTTCCGTTGCTGGATTTGAGGTCGGCGGTGCTGACGCTGCGGTCCGGGTACGGGCTGGCGCCGACCGGGTCGGGGACGGTCTGTTTCGTCGCCGAAGGCCGGCCGGGCGAGGGGACGGAGGCGGAGATCATCGCCGGACTCGCCGGGGACTCGGCCCGCCGCAACCTGGTCACCCACGACGCGCACGGGCGGACCATCGTGCGCTGCTGGCGGGAGAACGGGGATCTGGGCTGGCTCCTCGACGATCTCGTCGACGTCAACGAGAGGCTGGCTCAGGCCGGGTTCGCGTCCTGGTTGCTACACACGACGGTCGACTTCGCCGAGTTGCGGGACATGCGTCACCCGAGGCTGACCATGGTCTACCGACGGGAACGCGGCACCTTCTACCCCTATGCCCCACGCGGCACCCGCGGCCGGGATCGCGCGATCGAACTGAAGATCCGCTCGTCGCTGATCCGGATCGTGCCGATGGAGTCCGACATCGGCCGGTGGCGTCCGGTGTGACGGACGCCCGCCCGGTCAGCCGGCTACGCCGCTGAGCCAGCCGCGTAACCGCTGGACGCGCCGGTCCCGCGTGGTCCATCGCAGGACGTGGTATCGGCGCCGGGTGGCGGGCGCCGTGTCCTCGAGACGCCGGACAGCGGCGATTACCTCGTCGAGTGGCGGAACGTGGGTCTCGGGTCGAGCCACCACTCGCGGCAGCTTTTCGAGTTCGGCGGAGACCAGCGGCCAAGTGGTGCCGGCGTGCGTGCCGGGACGGCGGCGGGTCTCGGCGATTCTCGTGGTCACGTCCCGATCACCCTTTCCGCGCGAGGATTCCGACTGTTCGTCACCTTCGACGATGCGGTATCGCGAGCCGTCGCGGTCAGCGCCGAAGGTTGTGCCATCGAGGGCACAAAGACCCCTCTCGGTCGCCGGACGGGTACTCCGGGTCACGGGTTGGCGTCGAACCGCCAGGACCGGCGGGGACGGTGGGACAATGCCCGCCGGAACTTCCGTCCTCGTTCTGGGAAAAGGACTTCATGCCCTGTGCCGGCGCCGCGCCGGAGGGCAGGCTGTCGGCGGACGTCCGCCGGTTCCGGCGGCGGGACGGGAGGCCGGTGATGACCGGGATCCAGCGGCGCACCGCCGTGGTCGTCGGCGTGGACGCCTCGCAGTCGTCCCGGGCGGCGGTGCGCTGGGCGGCGGGTGAAGCGGCGAGGCGGGACAGCGCGTTGAAGCTCCTCCACATCGACGGCCGCCGCTGGGAAGGTGGCGCCGCGCAGGACAACCTCGCCGCCGCGAGTGTCGCGAGGGAAGCCGAACCGGCGGTGGCCACCGAACACGAGGTGAAACCCGGCGGCATCATCGACGAACTGGTCGCGGCGTCGAGGTCGGCGTCGCTGCTGGTGCTGGGAACCCACGGGTTCGGGGCCCTGCGCGGAGCGCCGATCGGCGCGGTCGCCACGGAGGTGGCCGGACACGCGAGATGCCCGGTGGTCGTCGTCCGCGGTCTCACCGCTCCCCATCGGGGCGAGGTGGTCGTCGGCGTCGATCCGTCCGGCGACAGCGAACGTGCCCTGGGTTTCGCGCTCGAGAGCGCTTCCGCGCGGAATGCCGCCCTGATCGTCGTGCACGCCTGGCACGACAGCGTCCTCGATGCCGGAGCCGAACTGGCGAGTGTCGAAGCGGCTGAGGAACGCGCGCTGGCGGACCGGGTGGCGGCTTGGCGCGAGAAGTATCCCGGAGTCGTCTTCCGGCTCGTGGTCGTCCGCGACCGCAACGTGGCCCGTGCCCTCATCCGGGCGGTCCCGCACGCGGGGCTGATCGTCATCGGCTCGGCCGGCGGCGGGCTCGGAAGCACGGCGCAGGGGCTGTTGGGCCGCGCGCGGTGCCCGGTCGCGCTGGTCGGTGGAACCGCACCCGGGTGAATGCGGCCGTGGGCAGGATTGATTTCCGGGAATCTGCCGGACAATGGTCCCGGCGAGACCACGAACACGGAGAAGGTGCATGTCGAACCCGACCTTTCCGCGGCCCATGCCCCCGGCCGCGGCCCCGATCCGGGTGCTGCTCGTCGAAGACCACAAGATGGTGGCCGAGGCGCTCGGCGCGGCGTTCGAGGAATTCCCGGAAATCCATCTGGTGGCGTCGGTGGAGTCCCTCTCCCACGGGATGATCGCGGCGCGGGAGCACCTGCCGGACATCGTCCTGCTCGACCGGCGGCTTCCGGACGGCGACGGGATCGAGGCGATCGCCGGGTTCCGGGCGATCTCGCCGTCGAGCCGGGTGCTCGTGCTGACCGGCGACGCGAACAGCGCCATCGCCGCCAGGATCCTGGAGGTCGGCGGGGCCGGTCTGCTGCTGAAATCGGGTCTCCTCGACGAGCTGGTCACGGCGATCCGGACCGTCGCGGCGGGCGACGTGGTCATCGAGCCGGAACTGCTCAGCGGTGCCCTCGCCATGCTGGCCGGGAACACCGGCAGGCTCGGCCCGGTGCTGACCCTGCGGGAACGACAGGTGCTCGGGCTGATCGCCGACGGCGCGGGAACCGACCGGATCGCCGAGGAGTTGCGGCTCGCGCGGAATACCGTGCGAAATCACGTGCAGCGGATCCTGGTGAAGACCGGCACCCATTCGAAACTCGAAGCCGTCGCGCACGCGCGGAAGAATGGCCTCCTCGAACGGCCGTAGCGGTGACAGGTATCCGAGTGCCAAGCTGCACTATGGCCATGCTGCCATCGGAACAGGCGCCTGATCACCGAAACGCTGTGCTCTTCGAGTTGTTCGTGCACAGCGTCGTCGACTACGCCATTTACATGCTGGACGTGGACGGCCGCGTGATCAGCTGGAACACGGGGGCGGAGCGGATCAAGGGGTATTCCGAAGCGGAGATCCTCGGCCGTCATTTCTCTGTTTTCTACACCGACAGGGACATAGCCGACGGAAAACCGGCCGAGGAACTGCTGATCGCGGCCGAGATGGGGAGCCACGAGGACGAGGGCTGGCGGCTCCGCCGTGGCGGTGAGAAGTTCTGGGCCAACACCGTGATCACCGCTTTGCGGGACCGGGAAGGCGCTCTCGTCGGTTTCGGCAAAGTCACCCGTGATCTCACCGAACACCGGAAATCGCAGGAGGAAACGACCGGGCGGCGACGGGCTTTCGCGCATTTCGTCCGGGCACAGGAAACCGAACGTCGCCGTATCGCGTGGGATGTTCACGACGATTCCATCCAGTCGATGATCGCGGTGAGCATGCGGTTGCAGATGCTCGCCGCGCAACGGCGGGATTCCGCGCTGGCACAACTCGACGAGGCGATTCAAGGGGCGATCCGGCGCTTGCGGATCCTGGTCGCCCAATTGCGGCCGCCCGCGCTGGACGACGATGACCTGGTCGCCTCGGTCCGCGAGTACCTCGACGACGTCGTCACCGGCTGGGGCCTGGAGTGCACGCTGCGGCACGATTTCACCGCCAAACCACCGCCCGACATCGTCGTCACGGCGTTCCGGATCCTGCAGGAGGCGCTGGTCAACGTGCGAAAGCACGCGAACGCCACCGCGGTCGAGGTCTCACTGACAGGGCAGGACGGCGGCCTTCTGGTGAAGGTGGCCGACAACGGCGACGGGATGAAGGCGGGCGTCGAGGGTTCTCGCGAAGTGGCCTCGGGCGAACACATCGGAATGGCGTCGATGCGTGAGCGCGCGGAAGCGGCGCAAGGATGGTTCCGGATTTCCAGCGGACCCGGCGAAGGTACGTCGGTGGCCTTCTGGATTCCGCTGGGGCCTCCCTGGTCCGCGCGGAATTGACGGTATCCCTCTGGACCTGCGGGGGAACCAGAACAAAGGAGGCACCTCGATGCCGGAGCCAGGAAACAAGCGCGGAGCGATCGACGACGAAGGCTTGCAGCGGTTGTTGAAGGGGCTGAAAGCCGTTCGCGACGGCGATTTCAGCACCCGGTTGCCCCAGGTGGACGACGTCCTGATGGACGAGATGGCGGTCGTCTTCAACGGGATGGTCGACCAGCTGGCGCTGTTCACCTCCGAGGTCACCCGGGTCGCGCGCGAGGTGGGGACCGAAGGAAAGCTCGGTGGCCAGGCGGCGGTGCCCTCGGTTTCGGGAACCTGGAAGGACCTCACCGATTCGGTGAACGCGATGGCGGGCAACCTCACCGGCCAGGTCCGCGACATCGCCGAGGTCGCGACCGCGGTGGCGAAGGGTGATCTGTCGCAGAAGATCACCGTCGACGTCAAAGGCGAGATGCTGGAGCTGAAGAACACGATCAACACGATGGTGGATCAGTTGTCGTCGTTCGCGGACGAGGTCACCCGGGTGGCCCGCGAAGTGGGCAGCGAAGGCCGGCTGGGCGGCCAGGCGGAAGTGCCCGGCGTGGCGGGGACCTGGCGTGACTTGACGACGTCGGTGAACTTCATGGCGGGCAACCTGACCGACCAGGTGCGGTCGATCGCCGAGGTCACCACGGCGGTGGCGAAGGGTGATCTGTCGCAGAAGATCACGGTGGACGCGCGGGGCGAGATCCTGGAGCTGAAGAACACGATCAACACGATGGTGGATCAGTTGTCGTCGTTCGC
>NZ_JBHXJK010000073.1:0-29221 GCF_042723255.1 Amycolatopsis thailandensis | reverse complement strand
GATCTGTCGCAGAAGATCACGGTGGACGCGCGGGGCGAGATCCTGGAGCTGAAGAACACGATCAACACGATGGTGGATCAGTTGTCGTCGTTCGCCGACGAGGTCACCCGGGTCGCCAGGGAAGTCGGGACCGAGGGCGCGCTCGGCGGACAGGCCCAGGTGCCAGGGGTGGCGGGGACCTGGCGGGATCTGACGACGTCGGTGAACTTCATGGCGGGCAACCTCACCGCGCAGGTGCGGTCGATCGCCCAGGTGGCCACGGCGGTGGCGAAGGGCGATCTGTCGCAGAAGATCACGGTGGACGCGCGGGGCGAGATCCTGGAGCTGAAGAACACGATCAACACGATGGTGGATCAGTTGTCGTCGTTCGCGGACGAGGTGACGCGGGTGGCGCGTGAGGTGGGGACGGAGGGGCGGCTGGGTGGTCAGGCGGACGTCAAGGGTGTGTCGGGGACGTGGAAGGGCCTGACCGAGTCCGTGAACGTCATGGCGGACAACCTGACCGACCAGGTCCGCTCCATCGCCGAAGTCACCACGGCGGTGGCGAAGGGCGACCTGTCCCAGAAGATCCGCGTCGACGCGCGGGGCGAGATCCTGGAACTCAAGGACACGATCAACACGATGGTCGGCCAGTTGTCGTCGTTCGCGGACGAGGTGACGCGGGTGGCGCGTGAGGTGGGGACGGAGGGGCGGCTGGGTGGTCAAGCGGACGTCAAGGGTGTGTCGGGGACGTGGAAGGGCCTGACCATGTCCGTCAATGTCATGGCGGACAACCTGACCGACCAGGTGCGTTCGATCGCCCAGGTCGCCACCGCGGTCGCGAGAGGGGATCTGTCCCAGAAGATCACCGTCGAGGCCAAGGGCGAGGTCGCTGCACTCGCGCAGACGATCAACACGATGGTCGACACCCTGTCGGCGTTCGCCGACGAGGTCACCCGGGTGGCGCGCGAGGTCGGTACCGAAGGCATCCTCGGCGGGCAGGCGCGGGTGCCGAACGTCGCCGGTACCTGGAAGGACCTCACCGACAACGTCAACTCGATGGCGAACAACCTCACCGGCCAGGTCCGCAACATCGCCCAGGTGACCACCGCGGTCGCCCAGGGCGACCTATCCCGCAAGATCGACGTCGACGCGCGGGGCGAGATCCTGGAGCTCAAGACCACCATCAACACGATGGTCGACCAGCTCTCCGCGTTCGCCGCGGAGGTCACACGGGTCGCCCGTGAGGTCGGCAGCGAGGGACGGCTCGGCGGGCAGGCCGAGGTCGAAGGTGTTTCGGGCACCTGGAAGCGGCTGACCGAGAACGTCAACGAGCTGGCCGGGAACCTGACACGTCAGGTCCGCGCGATCGCCGAGGTCACCAGCGCGGTGGCCACCGGTGACCTCACCCGGTCGATCTCCGTCGAGGCACAGGGTGAGGTCGCGGAACTGAAGGACAACATCAACGCGATGGTGCAGTCGCTGCGCGAGACCACGCGGGCGAACGAGGAACAGGACTGGCTCAACACCAACCTCGCGCGGATCTCGGGCCTGATGCAGGGGCATCGGGACCTGCGGGTGGTGGCGACGTTGATCATGAACGAGCTGACCCCGCTGGTCGGCGCGCAGCACGGGACATTGTTCCTCACCGAGTCCGGCGAGAACGGCATGCGGCTGCGGCTGATCACCAGCTACGGGCACAGCGAGGACCCGGGCTCACCGTCGGACTTCGCGATGGGGCAGTCGCTGATCGGGCAGGCCGCGCAGACCAAGAAACCGATCGTGGTGGACCGGACGCCACCGGACTTCGTGAAGATCTCGTCCAGCCTCGGCTCCGCCCCGCCGGTCACCTTGATCGTGCTGCCGATCGTCTTCGAGGACCAGGTGCTCGGCGTCATCGAACTGGCGTCATTCGGGGAGTTCACCGCCGTCCGCAAGGATTTCCTCGAACAACTGATGGAGACCATCGGCGTCAACGTCAACACCATCATCGCCAACGCGCGGACAGACTCGCTGCTGGAGGAGTCCCAGCGGCTGGCACAGGAACTGCAAGCGCGATCGGAGGAACTCCAGGCGCAGCAGGCGAAACTCCAGGTGTCCAACGCGGAGCTGGAGGAGAAGGCCGAACTGCTCGCGCAGCAGAACCGAGACATCGAGGTGAAGAACTTCGAAATCGAGCAGGCGCGACAGGAAATCGAAGAACGCGCGCAGCAGCTCGCGCTGGCGTCGAAGTACAAGTCGGAGTTCCTGGCCAACATGTCGCACGAACTCCGGACGCCGTTGACCAGTCTGCTGATCCTCGCCGGCGTTCTGTCGCAGAACTCGACCCAGAACCTGACTCCCAAACAGGTCGAGTTCGCCAAGGTGATCCAGTCCGCGGGCACCGACCTGTTGCAACTGATCAACGACATCCTCGACCTGTCGAAGGTCGAGGCGGGCAAGATGGACATCCACCACGAGCCGTTCCCGCTGCGCCAGCTGCTCGACTACGTCGGCACGACGTTCCGCCCGCTGACCGCGGAGAAAGGGCTGGACTTCCAGGTCACGGTGGAGCCCGACGTGCCGGAACTGCTGTTCACCGACGAGCAGCGACTCCGGCAGGTGCTGCGGAACCTGCTGTCGAACGCGGTCAAGTTCACCGAAGACGGCAGCGTCGAGCTGCGGGTCAAGCTGGTCGACACCATCGTCTGGTCGGCGAGCGGGTCACCGCACGAGTCACTGGTGGCCTTCAGTGTGATCGACACCGGGATCGGGATCGCCGAAGAGAACCTCGATTCGATCTTCGGCGCCTTCCAGCAGGCCGACGGCACCACCAGCCGCAAGTACGGCGGGACCGGGCTCGGCCTGTCGATCAGCCGCGAGGTCGCGTACCTGCTCGGCGGCGAGATCCGGGCGGACAGCGTGCTGGGGACGGGCAGTACGTTCACCCTCTACCTGCCGGTGGCCCGGTTCACCGCGCACCCGGGCCATGGCGGCGAGCCCAGTGCGGACAACGCCGAGGCGGAGCGGCGGGTCCTGGTGGTGGAGAGCGAGCAGAACAGCCTGCTGACCCTGCTCGCCCGCGGGGTCGCGGCCGATGTCGCGGACAGTCACGGGTCCGTCCAGGTCCGGGCGGTGGCCAGTCCGGCGGAAGCGTTCGAGGAATTGAAGCGCGACAGCTATCGCTGCGTCGTGCTGGACACCAGCATCCCCGGAACGAGCGCGTTGACCTTCCTCAAACGGCTCGCCGAAGGACCGGATCCTGTCGAGGTTCCGGTGCTGGCGTACGCGACGCGCAAGCTCAGCGCCGCGCAGGACCGGTTGCTGCACAGCCACGCGCGGGTCCATCCCGTCGAACTGCTGCCGTCACTGGACACGCTGCGGGAGCGCATCATGCTGCACATCTCGGCCAGCGAGCTCGAAGGCATCCTCCCGCTGATGCATCAACCCGAAGGGCCTCCGGCGACCCTGGAGGAGACGGCGAACGCCGCCGATCCGCCTGCCGGACCGCCGCGTCTGCAAGGGCGCAAGGTCCTGCTGGTCGACGACGACGCCCGCAACGTGTTCGCGATCTCGGGCATGCTCGAACTGCACGGCCTGTCGGTCGTGCACGCGCCCAACGGCCGCAAGGGAATCGAGCAACTGCTGTCCGACGACGACATCGACCTGATCCTGATGGACGTGATGATGCCGGAGATGGACGGCCACGCGACGACGGCGGCGATCCGCGAGATGCCGAAGTTCGCCGGCCTGCCGATCATCACCGTGACCGCGAAGGCGATGGAAGGGGACCGCGAGAAGAGCCTCGCCGCCGGGGCGAGCGACTACGTCACCAAACCCGTGAACGCGGAGGAACTGCTGGCTTGTATGGAACGCTGGCTCGCGGACTGACGTCCGGGCTACTCCGTCCCGTTGGCGCTGTTCGCGCAGAGGCGGCGGATGGCCGCGACGATCTCGGTGTTCGGGCTGCCCTTCACGAGGTACTCGGTGACGCCGGCGGACGCCATCTGGGCGATGGACCGGGTGTCACTGTGCGCGGAGAACGCCAACAACCGAGTCTGGGGCACCCGGCGCCTGATCTCCCTCGCCATCCACGCGCCGCCCCCACCGGGGATCCGCACGTCCAGCACGGCGACCTCGGGGACCAGCAGTTCCGCGAGCGCGACCGCTTCTCCCGCGTTCAGCGCGACGGCGACCACGTCGATGTCCGGCTCGGTCTCCAGAAGAGCGCGCAAAGCATCGCCGATGACCGGGTTGTCGTCCGCGACGAGCACCCGAAGTCTGGGGGGCGGCGTTCGGTTCATCACCCAATCCGTGCCCGCGTCGTTCGTGGCGCCGGTGGCGGTCGCGGGCCCCCCTCCGAGCATGGCGTGGCTCAGCAAGAGATTCGTCGATCGCCTTCGCTCGGCTGTTCGACGAGCGTCCTGGCGACGTCGTGGATCTTCATGTTGTTGTTGCGGCAGAACGAACGCAGCAGCTCGAACGCCGCGTCGATGTCGATTTGGTAACGCTCGGCGAGGATTCCCTTGGCCTGTTCGATGGGCAGGCGGTGGTCCAGCGCGTACTGCAGTTGTTCGGCCCGGGTCCGGTAGAAGCGGAGACGGTTGCGCATGGCCGCGACGTCGTCGGTCGGGTCGGGAGAGCCGGACGAAGCGGCCGGCGAAAGCGTGGTCTCGGACATGAGGTGATCGTCGCAGCGGCGGAACTGCTCCGGGAAGAACAGAACGTCCTGACTCGAATGATGCAAATGAACCTGGTCCGGTCGGCGGCAGCCACTCGAACGGGTGCCTAACAGGGCCCTTTGGCCTGTCGCAGTGACCGGCCGTGCGCCGTACGCTCTTCCTTCGAGGAGGGAAACCGTGGAGGTCGGAATGCTCCGGGTGTTTCTGGTCGACGACCACGAGGTGGTCCGTCGAGGGGTCGCGGACATGCTGGAGGAGGACGCTGGACTGTGCGTTGTCGGCCAAGCCGCCACTTTTTCCCAGGCGCTGGCAAGGATCCCGGCGCTGCGGCCGGACGTCGCGGTGCTCGACGTGCGGCTGCCGGACGGCAACGGCGTGGAACTCGCCAGGGAACTGCGATCCAAGATCCCCGAGCTGAAATGCCTGATGCTCACGTCCTACACCGACGAACAGGCGATGCTGGACGCGATCATGGCCGGCGCGAGCGGGTACGTGATCAAGGACATCCGGGGGATGGACCTGGTGGCCGCGGTCAAGGAGGTCGGTCTCGGCCGGTCCCTGCTGGACGCGCGGGCCGCCGCGACGCTCATGGCGAAGTTCCGCGACGACGCCGCCAAGAAGGGACCGCTGGCAGGGCTTTCCGAACAGGAGCGCACGTTGCTGGAGCTGATCGGCGAGGGGCTGACCAACCGGCAGATCGCGGAACGGATGTTCCTCGCCGAGAAGACCGTGAAGAACTACGTCTCCCGGCTGTTGACGAAACTCGGCATGCAGCGGCGCACCCAGGCGGCCGTGCTCGCCACGGAACTGCGACGGCAGTGAGAGTTCCGCCGGCTCAGGCGGAAACGAGCGTTTCGAGCAGGACGTCCTCCAGCGGGCGGCGCGGGGTCCACGGCAGCGGCAGTCCGTAGCCGACGCGCAGCAGCACCTGTGGCCATACCCCGCAACCGAGCAGCCTCCGGAGTTCGTCGCGGGCGGCACGGACCATGACCGGCGGCGAGATGTACGACGCGTCGAGGCCCGCGCCCGTCGCGGTGAGCAGCACGCGTTGCAGTGCCTGGCCTGCCTGGAGCCGGTCGAGCCGTTCGTCGGTCAGCGACCCGATCACCACCACCAGTGGATCCGGTCGCGAACCGTTGCCGGCGCCGCCGAATCCGTCCAGGAGCCAGCTTTCGTCGGCGGGGGAGCCGTCGGTCGCGTAGGAGGGGACCCCGTCGCGAGCCCCCGCGCCCAATCCGGTCCAGCGGTCGAGTTCGGCGACGAAATCGGGATCGGCGAGCTGGACCCGGCGGGCGCGAGAGGTGAGTTCACGGAGGTGCTGGCACTGTTCGGCGTCGAGGCTCGGCATCCACGCGTGCTCCAGTTCGGTGGCGTGGCGAAGGGTGGCGAGCGTGGACCGCGGGACCGCGCTGGGCAGGAACGGCCGCCGGTTGGTCCGGCGGCGGGTGATCGCGCGGGCGAGCCGGGAGACCTTCGGATCGGGAGTGCGTTCCGCGACCGGGCGGACGACGGCGAGCAGATCGGGGTCGGCACGGCTCGGCATGAGCGTCGTCGCGGGGTGGAAACCCAGTGCGTGAATCGCGGTCCGGAGGGTGAAAAGGGCGGCGCCGCACGAAAGGACGAGTTCACGCCCGTCCGGATCCGTGGCGGGGAGGATACGGCGCGGATCGGCGTGGAGTTCGATTCCGGTGCCGGCGCATCGGAAGAGCCATGGCTGGGTGTTGTGCGTCGACGGGGCCAGCGTGGCCGATCGGAGCACGGAATTCACCTGTTCGGAGTTCAAACGCCCGACCCTGGTGACTTGTATGGTCATGGTTCCCCCCGCCGCTGCGCCACGGGCAATACGGTTGTCTCGATGAGACGGTCCCCGTCCGCGGTGCGGGGCCGAAAGAGGAGAAAGTCACCACGGGCGTGAGTCGTCCCGATCTTCGGAGGCACGGCAGGATGTCGGGTCAGGACCGGCTCGGCGGAAGCGACGACCGGATCACCGGCGCGCTTTCCCAGCTGCGCGTTCGCGAGGTGCTGCGGGATCTCCAGGACCGCATCGAACGGCTCATCGGCACCCGAGACAAGATGGACGGCCTGCTCGAAGCGGTGCTGGCCGTCGCGTCGGGCCTGGAACTGGACGCGACACTGCGTCGGATCGTGGAGGCCGCGATAGACCTCGGTGAGGCCACCTACGGTGCGCTCGGGGTGATCGCGGACGACGGTTCGCTCGCCGAATTCGTCTATCTCGGTATCGACGGCGAGACCGAGCGACAGATCGGGCATCTCCCGAAAGGCCACGGACTGCTGGGTTTCGTCATCGACGAGGCGAAACCGGTGCGCCTGGCCGACATCTCGCGGCATCCCGCGTCGGTCGGATTCCCGCCGTGCCATCCGCCGATGCGGTCCTTCCTCGGAGTACCGGTCCGGGTACGCGACGAAGTGTTCGGGAATCTCTATCTGACCGAAAAACGTGGTGAGAGTTTCACCGACGACGACGAAGTGGTCGTCCAGGCGCTCGCCGCCGCGGCCGGGATCGCGATCGAGAACGCCCATCTCTACGAGCAGGCGCGGATCCGCCAGCAGTGGCAGGCCGCCACCAGTGAGGTGACCACGGAACTGCTGGGCGGCACCGACCCCGTCGAGGCGCTCAACCTGATCGCCAGCCGGGCACTGGAACTGACCGGCTCCGACCTCACTTTGCTGGCACTGCCCGGTTCTGGCAGGCTCGACGTCAGCCCGGACGGCGAGGAGGAGGCCGACGAGCTCACCATCGCCGTCTGCGCGGGCGCGCGGGCGGCGGAACTGACCGGGGTGCGGATCAGCGTCGCCGCTTCGTTGCCGGGGGCGGTCTATCGCGACCGGACCCCGCGCAGTGTGCCGGAACTGGTGCTCGGTCCCGAGGGAGAACTGAGCTTCGGCCCGACGCTCGTCGTGCCGCTCCGGGCACGGGAACGCACGTCCGGCGTGCTGATGGCGGTGCGGAACCCGGACGCGGTCCCGTTCGAGCTCGCCCAGCTGCCGGTGGTGGCCTCGTTCGCCGACCAGGCCGCGCTCGCGCTCCAGCTGGCCGCGCAGCAGCGCACGGCAAGGGAACTCGACGTGCTCGCCGATCGGGACCGGATCGCGCGGGATCTGCACGACCACGTGATCCAGCGGTTGTTCGCGGTCGGTCTCGCCATGCAGAGCACGCACCGCCGTACGCACTCGCCGGAACTGCGGCGGAGGATCGGCGACAGCATCGACCAGATGCACGAGATCGTGCACGAGATCCGCACGGCGATCTTCGACCTCCACGGCGGCGCGGCCGGCCAGCAAGGGGTGCGGCTGCGGCATCGCCTCTACGACTCGATCACCGAACTCACCGACGAGACCTCGATCCACCCGACGGTCAGCCTGTCCGGACCGCTCGACTCGATTCCCTTCCTGTTCGCCGAAAATGCCGAAGCCGTGGTGCGGGAGACGGTCGGCAACGTCGTCCGGCACGCGGGTGCGAGCGGTGTTTCGGTGAGCGTCACCGTGAAGGAGGACGTCCTGCGGATCGTGGTCACCGACGACGGCGGCGGGATCGTCGGCGCGCCCGGCACGGTCGGCGGGTTGCGGAATCTCCGTGACCGCGCGGAAAAGGCGGGCGGGACGTTCCTGGTGGAGACACGGGAAGAGGGTGGTACCAGGGTCGAGTGGTCCGCCCCCTTGCGCTGACCGCGGTCAGTTCGCCGACTGCCCGGCGAGGAGCCCGCCGGCCTCGATCGAGCGGGCGACGTCGGAGGCGACGGTCTCCAGCAGC
The DNA here is from genome assembly GCF_042723255.1 of Amycolatopsis thailandensis. Taxonomy (NCBI): domain Bacteria; kingdom Bacillati; phylum Actinomycetota; class Actinomycetes; order Pseudonocardiales; family Pseudonocardiaceae; genus Amycolatopsis; species Amycolatopsis thailandensis. The sequence continues at coordinate 20,809 of NZ_JBHXJK010000073.1, read as the reverse complement.
TCCGCGGTGAGATCCGAAAGCGCCCGCGTCACCGCGAGATAGGCGCCGATCTGGGAGTTCGAACTTTCTCTCAGCCCGGCTTCCGCCAGTCCGACACCGACGAACTCACCACCGTCTTCCAGACGGAGCAACGCCTCCGCGCGTACCCGGTACTGCTCGTGGCGCAGGGAAACGTCAATGGTCCATTTGTCCGTCATCGTCGGCTCCGTTCCGGTCATCGAGACTCCCATCGCGGCCGTTCACGGCACAGGGTCCTAAGTCCTCGCTCCCTGGAATCGGGGGCGAAAGTCCCCGGGATTCGTGACCGGCGGCCGCTGCGGTCGCCGGATACCCCGGCCGAAGGTGGATCAATCCCCTTCCATCGGAGCCCACGATGAAGATCCCGTTGCCGAACCATGTCGACCAGGCGGTCGCGGCCGCCGTCCGCGCGCCGTCCCCGCTCAACACCCAGCCTTGGCGATTCGTCGCCGACCGGGACCGGATCGAGGTGTGGCTCGACCGCGCGCGGGTGCTCCGGCTCGCGGACCCGGAGGCCCGAGAGGCGCGTCTTTCCTGCGGTGCCGCGATCTTCAACCTGGTCGTCTCCTTGCGCTCCAACGGGAAGACGCTCTCGCTCCGGACGCTGCCGTCGCCAAACGAGCCCGGCCTGCTCGCCGAACTCCTGGTCGACGGCGACCGGTTCTCCTCACCCGAGGAGCGGAAACTGGCCGAAGCCGTCTTCCGTCGTCACACGAACCGCCGCCCGTTCCTCGACCGGCCGGTGCCCGCGTGGGCACGGACGACGTTGCGGGCGGCCGCGCTGGTGGAAGGCGGGCTGCTGGAGCTGTTCGGCCGAGGCGATCGGGCGAACGCTGTCGCGCGCGTGCTGCACCGGGCCGAAGCCGCGCAGGCGCGCAACGGCGCGTTCCAGGCCGAGGTCGCGCTGTGGACCCGGCGCGTGGCCAACGCCCCGGACGGCGTCCCGGCGCCGACGAAACCGCCGTCACCACACGGGATCCCCGCGCAGGAGTCCTTCTTCTCGGCCGCCACGGAAGGCGGTGAGCCGGTGCTCGGTGCGATCCTGACCGCGGACGACGGCCCCACCGCCGACCTTCGGGCCGGGATGGTGCTGCAACGGGTCCTGCTGACCGCGACGGCGGCAGGCCTGGCGACGTCGTTCGTCGGCAGGCCGTTCGAAACCCCGGAGACGCGGATCGCGATGGACCGGATCTTCGCCGACCTCGGCCGTCCCCACGCGGTGGTGCGCCTCGGATACGGCCGCCCGATGCCGATGACGGCCCGGCGTCAGGTCGGCGACGTCCTGCTGAGGAGGTCCGAGGCGACCCTCTGACCGACCCTTCCGCCTCCCCCTCGCGAGTGGTCGGCTCTCCCGCCCCCAATGTGGCATTGGGGACATTGAGCGTCCCCAATGCCACATTGGGGGCACGCATCGCCCGCAAGACCGACCGTCCGATGTGGATCTGGGCGGGCTGCGCGCTGACCAGTGTCCTGCTGCTGTTCGGCGTGGTCACCGGGGTCATCTCGTCGACACCCACGTTTCCGATCGCCGCCACCCGCCCGTCATCCTGGCCGGATTCAGTCTCCGTATGAAGATCATGAGGAATTCCTTGACGGCGCTGGCCGTCGTGGGCCTTTCGGTCGCGGCGTCCGCGCCGGCGGTGGCGGACGCGGCCGCACGCGATCGCGGTTCGATCGTCATCACCGAGCAGGCGTCGAAGCGGATCCTGGTCCTGCCCGCCGACCGGGCCTCCTGGCAGGACCGGAAGGTGAGCTGGTCGTGGGCGCCGAACGCCGCCAACGGGCTCGCGGACCTCGCCGGATCGTGGAGCAACCCGAGCGACGCGAAGCTCGCCGAACGACAGGGCGAGAAGTACCTGCTCACCTCGGCCTCGGGCGGCTTCGCGGCCGTCGTGCCGTACCCGGCGGGGGACCGGGCGTACTGGGCCGCCAACGTAGGAGGGCCCGCCAACCCTCACAGCATCGAGCTGCTGCCGGACGGCAACGTCGCGGTGGCGGCCAGCACCGGTGGCTGGGTGCGGATCTACGCCGCTTCGCAGGGACAGCGCTCGACGACCTACGCCGAGTACCCGCTGGTGGGGGCGCACGGCGTCGTATGGGACGCGGGCCGGAACGTGTTGTGGGCGCTGGGCACCGACGCCCTGGTCGCGGTGAGCGTCGGCGGCACCCCCGCCGCGCCGGTGATCACCGAGCAACGGCGCGTACCGGTGCCGAGCAAGGGCGGGCACGACCTCCAGCCGGTCCCGCACCGGCCGGACCTGCTGTGGGTGACCACGGAAGCGGGCGTCTACCAGTTCTCGAAGACGAGCGGCGGGTTCACCCAGCGCTTCGCGGGCGCACGGGAGATCGACCGGCCGCACGTGAAGAGTGTCTCGACGAACCCGCGGACCGGACAGATCCTGACGGCTTCGATCCAGGACGGGCACCTGTGCACCTGGTGCACGGACACCGTCCGGCTGGCCTTTCCACGCGCCGAGCTGGCGCTGCACGGCGCGTGGATCTACAAGGCCCGCTGGTGGATCGGTTGAGCGGTACTTCCTGATCGGTACTTCCATGTCGGTACCGGCCGTTCGGGGGGCTGCCCGGCCGGTACCGACACACCAGAGAAGAGGGGGTCCCGTCGCGAGAATGACGCCTGGCCGCGTCTTTCACCTGACCGAGTGAATTGAGCCGTTCGGAGCGCGCCGTTGACCCGTTCGGGGTATAGGCCTCACCCGAGGAAGGCTTGCAGTTCGTCGATGACCGTCTTCGGCTGCTCTTCGGCGACGAAGTGGCCGGAACCGGAGATCTTCCGCACCCGCACGTCGGTGGCCTTGGACGGCAGGACCGCGGCGAGGTAGTCGTAGTTGAACTCCGAACCCAGCCCCAGCATCGGCGCGGTGATCTTCCCGTAGGCCTTCTGGTCCTCGATGTCCTTGCCGAACGCTTGGTAGTAGCCGTTCCCGGCGCGGATCGCGTCCGGACGGTCGTACGCGGCGGCGTAGATCGCCCGGTCCCGGTCGCCGACCGAGGCCGGATCGGCCGTCAGGTGATCGAGCATCCAGTCGATGAGGAAGCGCGAGCGGCCGGCCAGCAGCTGTTCGGGCAGTGTGGCGACCTGGTTGAAGGCGAACCACCAGACGTTCACCGGCTGTCCGGGCGGGGCCAGCATCGGGATCTGGTACAGGCTTTCGTCGGGATGCGAGACGTCCATGAGCGTGACGGTCTTGGTCGCGTCGGGGTGGTTGGCGGCGAAGCTGAACGCGACCATGGCGCCGATGTCGTGCCCGGCGATGTGCGCCTTGCGGTAGCCCAGCGACCGGACGAGCTCGAAGATGTCGCGAGCCATCGTCTTCTTGTCGTAGCCGCCTTGCGGCTTGCCCGATCCGCCCATGCCCCGCAGGTCGACGGCGATCACGCGGTACCGCTTCGCCAGCGTCGGCATGATCCGGCGGTACTGCCACCAGGTCTCCGGCCAGCCCGGCACCAGGATCAGCGGTTCGCCCCGGCCGCCGGCGACGTAGTGCAGCCGGACGCCGTTGACCTGGGCGTACTCGCTGCGGAACCCGCCGGGCAGGGACCGGGCGAGTTCCGCGTCGCCGGGAGTGCCGGGCTGACCCGCCTGGGCTGCCTCGGCGATGCCGCCCGAGGCGACCAACGCGGCCGCGGCACCCGCGCCGAGGGTGAGCATGGACCGGCGGTTGAGGAAGGAACGGCTGTTTTCGGTCATGCCGTTGATCGTGGCCCGCCGCGGTGCCCGGCCGTGAGCGGTGTTTTCGCCAACGGGGGTCGGTTTTGAGACAGTCCGTTCAGGACATCATCGGTTCGAGGACGCCCAGCCTGGTCCCGAACGTCTCCCGGTAGGCCACCGGGGTCACCCCGACCTGCCGCCGGAAGTGCGGCCGGAGCGCGGCGGAGGAGGAGAACCCGCAGTACCTGGCGATCTCGTCGACCGGCAGGTCGGTGGATTCGAGCAGCTGCTGCGCGCGGATGACCCGCTGGTGAGTGAGCCACGTACCGGGCGCGGCGCCGGTGATCTCGCGGAACCGGCGGTCGTAGTTGCGCCTGCTCATATGCGCCCGCCTGGCGAGCTCCTCGACCGGGAGCGCGGTGTCGAGCCGGGTGAGTGCCCAGGCCATCGTCTCCGACACCGGGTCGCCCTCGTCGAGTTCCGGCATCGGCGATTCGATGTACTGGGCCTGCCCGCCGGGCCGGTGCGGCGGCACGACCATGCCCTTCGCCAGCCGGTTCGCCACCTCAGCGCCGCACCATGAGCGGATGAGGTGCAGGCCGAGGTCCATCCCCGCGGCGCCGCCGCCCGCGGTCAGGATGTCGCCGTCGTCGATGTAGAGCACCGATTCGTCGAGCCGGACGGCGGGGAACCGGGCGGCGAGCAGCGGCGCCATCGCCCAGTGCGTGGTCGCGGGGCGCCCGTCGAGCAGCCCGGCGGCGGCGAGCACGAAGGCGCCGCTGCACAGTCCGGCCACCCGGGCACCCCGGTCATGGGCCGTGCGGAGCGCCTCCAACGCCGCTTCCGGCGGATCCTCCATCGGCGATCGCCAGTTCGGGACCAGCACCAGGTCCGCGTCCCGGACGGTGTCGAGGTCTTCGGGGACCGGGACGGTCAGGCCGCCACCCCGCAGGGCGGCGTCCGGTTCGCCGCCGACGACCTTGAGTTCGAGGTCGGGCAGCTCCCCGAAGGCCGAGGCCATTTCGAACACCCCGAACGCGAAGGACATCGCACCGAGTGACGCCCCGTTGAAGACCACCACCGCCAGCCGTCTCATGGCCCGATTCTAAAGACCGTCGAGAGTGGACATGGCGCTTTTCGAGGAGAAAGGCGGGCAGACGGGGACTCTCGTCGTCGCGGCCGCGTATGGGTCCGGTCCGTGAAGGCCTCCTTGCCTACCTTGAGGGTAGTGAAGGAGGCCTTCACTACCCTCGCACCCTGCCCCAGTACATAAAGGTCCCCTTCCTTGCGCTAGGTGTAGTGACCATGGAGGTTGAGCGGCGTGTTGGGTTGGTCATGACGAAGACCTCCGTGCGTGGAGCTGGTTTTCGACTGTCCGAAGGGGACGGTAGATTTCCGGCGCACAGGTTGCTCGGGGAAGGAATCATCGATGTCGTATCCACAGGGACCGCAAGGACCGCAGTGGGGCCAGGGTCAACCGCAGCAGGGCTACCCCCAGCAACCGCCACCCCAGCAGTACCCGCAGCAGCAGTACCCCCAGCAGGGTTACCCGCCACCGGGCTACGGCGCGCCGCAGTTCCCCGGTCAGCAGCCGCCGAAGAAGGGCAACGGCCTGTTGATCGGGCTGATCGGCGGCGGTGCCGCGCTCGTGGTGGTCGTCTTCGTGATCCTCGCGTTCGTGGCACCCGGTTTCCTGTTGAGCGACAGCAAGTCCTCCAAGACCGCGAGCGCGCCGCAGACCCCGCTGAGCCTCGACTGGGGGCCGGTGCTGGCGGGCAAGTTCATGCTCGCGGTGTTCGGCGACGAGCCCGACAAGGCCGCCGAGTCGGCTTGCGCGGACGCCAAGGACAAGGTCCGTCAGGCGGCGAAGGAGTACGGCGACCGCAACGCGTCGCTCACCGCGAAAGACCCGCGTGAGGCGAGTCCGGACCTGATCGTGGTGACGATGTCCGGAACGCTGAACTACGAGTCGGAGTTCAGCGGGACGATGGAGGTCCGGCGGGAGGCGGGCGACAAGTACTGCATCTCCTCGGTTTCGCCGGTTCCCGCGGGCTGAGTCCACAAAGGACGCTACTGGTCGATCGGCCAGGTCTCGTCCTTCAGCAACCGTTTGAGCACCTTCCCGGTCGCGTTGCGCGGCAGCTCCTCCACGAAGTACACGTCCCGCGGCACCGCGAAGCGGGCCAGCCGCCGGTGGATGTACGCGCGGACGTCCTCCGCGCTCATCCGGGCACCCCGTTTCGGGACGATGTACGCCGCGAACCGTTGCCCGAACTCGCGATCCGGCACACCGATCACGGCAGCTTCGTGGACGCCGGGCAGCGCGACGATGGCTTCCTCGACCGGGCGAGGGGACACGTTCTCCCCGCCGGACACGATCATCTCGTCCGCCCGGCCGGTGACGAAGAGGCGCCCCGAGGCGTCCTGGTAGCCGACGTCGCCGGTCGCCATCAGCTCTTCCGCGCGCGGCACGCTGGCGCCGTCGGTGTAGCCCTCGAACAGCATGTCGTTGCCGACGAAGATCTGTCCTTCCCAGCCCGGCGGGACCCGGTTGTGGTCGTCGTCGAGGATGGCGACGCGGGTGCCGGGCGGGCAGCGGCCGGCGGTGGTCGGCGCGGCGCGGAGGTCTTCGGGGGTGGCGATGCTGGCCCAGGAAACCTCAGTGGAGCCGTAGAAGTTGTAGAGCACATCGCCGAAAGTGTCCATGAACTCGGTGACGATCGTCCCCGGCAACGCGGATCCGCTGCTGGCGACGATCCGCAGCGACGACAAGTCGTACCGGGTGCGGATCCGTTCGGGCAGATCGAGGATGCGCTGCAACATGATGGGGACGGCGAACAGCACGCCGCAGCGGTGTTCGGCGATGGTCCTCAGGATCTCTTCGGCGTCGAAGCGGCGGATCAGCGACAACGACGCGCGGACGGCCATCCCGATCTGCATCCCGGCCAGCCCCCAGCTGTGGAACAGGGGCGCGGCCACCACGAAACGGTCTCCGCTGTGGAGCGGGATGCGGTCCAGCATGGCGGCCGACGTCGCGAGGCCCTTCGGCGTCGGACGACGTGCGCCCTTGGGGGTGCCCGTGGTACCCGAAGTGAGGACGACGAGCCTGCCGATCCGGTCCGCCGGTTTGAGTTTGGTGGCGGGCACCCCGGCGATCAGCTGGTCGACCGTCGGGTAGCCGTTCTCGGTTTCCGGCCACGTGGACAGCCTCAGGAAGTCGCCGGGGATCCCCGCGATGACCTGTGAGAACTCGTCGTCGGCGAGCACCGCGACCGGTTTGTGCAGGCCGACGACGTCCGCGACGGCGCCGGCGGAAAGCCCGGTGTTGAGCAGGATCGCGTCCACGCCGAGCTTGCTGCACGCGATGAGCGCCTCGACCATCGTGGCGTGGTTGCGGCACAACAGGGCGATCCGGTCGCGGGAGCGGACCCCGCGCGCCGCGAGCGCGTTCGCGAGCTGGTTGCTGCGATCCGCCGTCTGCTTGAACGTCCGGACGTTGCGTTCGTCGTGCAGCGCGACGTCGTCGGGCACCCGGGCGGCGTTGGCACCGTAGCCGCCCGCGACGGTGGCACCCCATTGCGACAGCGAGGTCAGCTGACGGGCGATCTTGTCCGGCCGCGCGGCCGCGATCACCCCGGCCTTGATCAGCGTGCTCGCCGTGTGCAGCGTGGTCGCCTTGGTGGGCGCCGGTTCCTCCTGGGGTGACGCCGCCCGCCCCGAAAGGTGCAGATCGATCCGCCTGGCCATCGCGCGGACGCCGCGTTTGAACGACGAGGCGGACACCAGATGCGAATGCTTCGCCGGGAGCATCAGCTGCGCGAGGAGTTCCGTGCCGCCCTCGGGGGTCTGCCGCAGCTCGATCGAGACCCAGTTCCCGTCGTCCTCGACGCCGCACCAGACGACGTGCTCACCCGGCCGCCAGACCCGGGCCTCGATGTCGCCGACGACCAGCGTGCCCGGCCGCGGTTCCAGCCGGACAAGGCACTTCGGACCGCGTCCGCGTTCGGCGGGCTGCTGGATCTCGCACCAGCTGACCTCCGCGACGAACCTCGAGTAGGACTCGGGATCGCCGATGACTTCCCAAACCTGGCCGGGAGCATGCCCGAGAATCGAGCTCGCCTGGACCACATCGTCTCGCATGCGATTCGCCTCACCACGCGCGTTCGGGTGTTGACCGGGCAGCTGCCGGCGCCTCCTTCGTCGTTCGAGTTCGGCGAACTTACCAGCAATCGGCCGAACGCAATACTCCGAACGATCGCGGGTTCGCGCTCGCCCAAGGGAACCACTTCGGAAAGGGTAAGCGCTCGGGCGGCGGGAAGCCGTCTGACGAAAGCGTTGATCGCGACGTCCGATTCACGCCAGCCTCTCGGGCGAGACCCGGCGAAGCTGGCGAACGTGACAGTTACCACCTCGGCGGCCGAGGCCGCGCACACCCGTATCGAGCCCGGAATTCTCTACTTCGGCACCCCTGTGGTGCTCCTCTCGACGGTCGACCAGGCGGGTACCCCGAACCTCGCTCCGATGTCATCGGCGTTTTGGCTCGGGTGGCGCGGCATGCTCGGACTGGGCGCGAAATCCAAGACCGCGCAGAATCTCATGCGCAACCGTGAATGTGTTCTGAATCTCCCTTCCGACGCCATGGCGGCCGCCGTCGACAGGCTGGCGCTGACCACCGGCTCGGACCCCGTCCCGGACCGCAAGTACGAGCGGGGTTATCGGTACGAAGCGGACAAGTTCGGCAAAGCCGGGCTCACTCCCGTCGCGTCGGAAACGGTCGCGCCGCCGCGGGTCGCGGAATGTCCGGTGACGATGGAGGCCGTCGTCGAGGCCGTGCACCCCCTCGCCGAGGACGACGCGGCGCAACGCGGCGGGATCCTCGTGTTCGAGGTCCGCGTGCAGCGCGTCCACGTCCACGACGACGTGCGGATGCCGGGCACCGACGACCGGATCGACCCCGATCGCTGGCGGCCGCTGATCATGAGCTTCCAGAAGCTCTACGGCCTCGGCCCGCAGGTCCACCCGTCGACGCTGGCGAAGATCCCGGAGCGGCTCTATCGGGGGCCCGACATCGAGCGGTCGCGGAATCAGTCGTCGCGGGCGAACGAGAACCGGTTCACCAACGGCAGCCAGCGCTGATAGGACGCGGCCCGCTCCGGCCACGATCCGCCGGACAGGCCGCGTTCGAGCTTCGGCCGTAGTTCGTGGTCGTTCAGTCCCGACACGACGTCGAGCGCGTTGTCGTCGGGGTCTGCCCCTTCGAGGACGGCGAAGAACCAGGAGACCGCCTCCGGATACCCGACCAGCACGGACAGCAGCACCATCACCGCGCGGAACGGCGCCTCGCGGCTGCCGTCGGCGAGGAATTCGGCCAGATCCTCTCCGGCGAGGCGAGCCCGCAGGAGGCGATACAGGTTCAGGAGCCTTTTCGCGGCCCGCGGGGAGCGGATGAGCGGGGCCAGCGTCGGCAGGAAATCCAGTTCCGCCGGCGAGATCACCAGTCTAGGAGGTCGAAGGTCTATTGTGGACTGTCCGGACGACGGTGGCGGTGCTTCCTCGCGACGAGGAGGCTCCACCGCGACCGGAGCGCGGTCGCCGGTGGCCTGATCCGTCCGGGCGGGCGCGGGCTCCGGTGCGGCGTCCTGAATCTCACTGGCGGCGAGCCCGCGCACGAGCCCCGCGAACCCTGGATCGTCCATGGGGGACAACGTGAACGGCACCTGGAAGATCTTCTCGAGGTAGTTCTCGGCGAAGGTTTCCGGGTCGTCGCCGAGCATCTGCTCGTAGTGCTGCTCGACGGCCTTCTTGAGCCACCGCGGGTCGACGCCCACCACGACGACGAACACCGGGAGCGCCAGCAGGAGATGGATGGCTTCCAGGACCTGGACGACGACCTTGGGCGGGCAGCGGTCGAGGTCGTCGATGTAGAGGACGGTCCGTTCGATCTTCCCGGAACCGTGCGGCACCTCGGCGAGCATGGTCGCGAACGTTTCGAGATCCTTGCGCAGCAACGAGACCACGCCCAGATGTTCGACGTAGTCCGAAACCCGGGACTCGGCGAACGACACGAGGTCCAGCCCCGGCGCGAGCTCGGTGACGGCCTTTTCGAGCCGGTCGGATTCGGCGTCCAGTTCGGCCAGACGCCGCTCGGTCTCCTCGTCCTCGTCGGACGGGCCGCCGAGTTTGTCGAGCGCCTCGTGGATCCGGCCCGCGCTGGCGCGCATCCGCAGGACCACGGTCAGCGCGGAACTCACCAGGGTGAGCCCGCCGAGCACGCCGGAGACCTGCGACCGGCCGACGAGCAGCGTGACGACCAGGACCGTCACCAGCCCGCCGATCAGGACCAGCAGGGGAACCGGGTCCTGGCGCAGCCGCCGCCAGAATTCGGCGACGTCCGAACGCAATCCGCCGGTCTCCTGCGCCAGTCGTTCGAGATCTTCGGCCGTCGGCCGGTCGACACCGAGCCTGGACGCGATCCACGCCTTGTCCGTTTCGGTGAGGCTGTCGAAGACCGCGCGGACGTACTCACGCGGCTTACGCCTCCTGCGGTTCGCTTGTTTCTGTCGCGCTGTCAGGGTTCTGCGTTCGAGGCGGACCGCGCTGAGCCTGCCGAGGAGGGTCTTCTCGGTCTTGCGGCGTTCCGCGAGCGCGTCGGCCTGGCGCTGAAGGTCGTTCTCGGCACCGCTCGCGGCGAGGTTGTCGAAGATGTGGGTGGCGAGGCTGGCGAGAAGGTTCGCTTCGCTGTAGTGCCAGGCGTTGAAGCTGATCTGGCGGACGCTGGAACAGTAGGACGACACGGACTTCCCGTGCTCGTCGGCCGCGATCTCGGCCTCGTGCGCGGAATCCGCGAGGTCGCGGACGCGCAGTTGCATCTGGCGCATGAAGAAGCTCTTGCCGGAACCCCAGCTGCCGAACAGGCCGATCGACAGGGGAGGGGTGATCATCCGCGAGACCACCAGGTCGGCGAGCATGCGGACGTCGGTGCCGATGCCGAGACGGTCGACGCCGTCGTCGGTGTCGGGCCGGTAATCGGCGACGTGCGCGGCGAACGGGTCTGGAGTCCGGATGTTGTAGGTGACAGGGCTTCGCACAGCGTCAAGCTCGTCGATCGTGCGGATGGGTCCCGCTCCCGGGAACATCGCCGCGGCCCTCGACTGTTCCTGTTCGGAGAGATCCGGGCCGATGCGGAGGACCGTGGGCTGAAGGCCGTCGATTGTCGCGCGCAGTTCCGGATGTTCGTACCGGCTCGCGTCGACGAGGCCCAGAATCCGACGTTCGCGATCCTTCTGCATCCACTTGATCACCGCGCTGGGGTCGTGTCCGAGGGTCTTGGGCAGTCGCCGATCGAGCCACATGATCGCCGCGCCACTGCCTGGCTCCATCGTGGGATCGATGATCTCCGGGTCGGCGATCAGTTCCGCTCTGGCGTATGCCACGGTCAGGGCTTCCCAAGCCGATCGCCTCGCACCCGAGTAGACCTCGTGGACGATAAGCGTGAACCGCACGGTCGTGAGCGCCGTGATGAGCGGCTTGTCGATGTCCCTGGGCAGGTAGTGTCCCAGCTTTTCCCCGGGCGCCTTGCCCACCAGCAGAATCGACGGATCGACGTCGCGCACCAGCACCATCCGTGCTCCCCTCCCAAGGCCGAACGGAAGGGCAGTCTAGAGGGCCCCTCTCAGCTCTGGGTGAAACTCCGCATCCGCTCGGTCACCGATCGCTACGTTGGATCTCATGGCTGGGGAGAAGCTCGACAGCAGGTACGCGAAGATCTGGGCGGCGAGCACGACCTCCGCGTTGGGCAGTGGGCTCGCGACGGTGGCGGCACCGCTGCTGATCGCCTCCCGCACCGAAGACCCGCTCGTCGTGTCCGGCGGGTTCGCGGTGGCGTGGCTGCCCTGGCTGCTTTTCGCATTGCCGGGCGGAGTGCTGGTCGACAGGGTGGACCGGCGGAAACTGATGATCGCCCTCGACTGGATCCGCGTACCCGCGGTCGCGCTGCTGGCCGTCGCGATCACGACGGGCAACGTCAGCGTCGCCTTGCTGTACGCCGTCCTCTTCGTGATCAATGCGGGCGAGGTCGTGTTCCGGACTGCGGGCGGGGCGCTGCTGCCGACGATCGTCCCGAAGGCGTTGCTGGAGCGGGCGAACGGCCGGTTGTACGCCGGGACGACGCTGTCCCACGGCATGCTCTCCGGGCCGTTGAGCGGTCTTCTGTTCGGCCTCGCGGCGAGCATCCCGTTCTTCGTCAACGCCGGCACGTACGCCGTCAGCGCCCTGCTGCTCGGGCTGATCGGAGGTGCCTACCGGTCCCGGCCCGACGGCGAGCCGGTGCAGCGGCGCTCGATCCGGTCGGAGGCGGCCGAAGGGTTCCGCTGGCTCGCGGGCCAGCGGCTGCTGCGGACCATGGTCGGGCTGATCGGCCTGCTGAACCTGACACTCGTCGCGGCCACCTCGGTGCTGGTCCTGCTGGCGAAGGAACGGCTCGACCTGGGGGCCGTCGGCTACGGCTTGCTTTTCACCTGCATGGCGGTGGGTGGCCTGCTCGGCTCGATCGCGGGCGACCGGCTGATCGCCTGGTGCACACCGACCTGGACGTTGCGGATCGGCCTGCTGATCGAGGCCGGGACGCACCTGGTGCTGGCGACGAGCACGAGCGCGACGGTGGTCGGGGTGGTGTTGTTCCTGTTCGGGGTGCACGGCGCGCTGTGGGGCATTGTCGCCAGCTCCCTGCGCCAGCGGCTCACTCCGCCGGAGATGCTCGGCCGGGTCGGCAGCACCAGCCTGTTCATCATCGCGGGCGGGACCTGCTTCGGCGCGCTGCTCGGCGGTGTGGTGGCGTCCGAATTCGGCCTGACGACGCCGTATTGGGTGGGCTTCGTGGTGGCGATGATCGTTTCCGCGGTCACCTGGCGGGTATTCGACCGCGCCGTCATTTCCGCGGCCTACGCGGAGGAACCCGCTGTCAGCCGTTGATGCCGGTGAGGGCGAAGAACTCCTGGCGTGAACGGGCGTCCTCGCGCAGCGTGCCGAGCAGGGTGGAGGTGACGGTGCTCGAACCGACGGCCTGGACACCGCGCAGGGTCATGCACGAATGCTCGGCCTCGATCACGACGCCGACCCCGCGCGGCTGGAGCTGCTCGTCGAGCCAGTCGGCGACCTGCTTCGTGAGCCGTTCCTGAACCTGCGGACGGCAGGCGAAGTGCTCGACGATCCTGGCCAGCTTGGACAGGCCGAGGATCCGTTCGCCGGGCAGGTAACCGACGTGCGCGACCCCGACGAACGGCAGCAGGTGGTGCTCGCAGACGGACCGGACCGGGATGCCCCTGGCGAGGACGAGTTCGTCGTAGCCCTCGTCGTTGGGGAAGGTCGTGAGGTCGAACGATCGCGGGGTGAACAGCTCGGCGTACGCGCGCGCCATCCGGCCGGGGGTGCCGCGGAGGCTCTCGGAGTCCAGCGAGATGCCCAGCGCGGTGAGAAGGTTCGCGGCCGCCGCTTCGGCGGCCTCCAGGTCCGGTCCAGGCCCGGTTTCGTGCACGACACGCAAGGCGGAAGTGGACATGAGGCCTCCTAGGCTGACCGCGATCCCCAGAGCTATTCGACTAAGTTTTTTGGGCTTTTTAGCACCCGCCGGTTCAGCCTACATGGTAGATCCGCAGTTCAGAATGTTCCGCCGGTTGAGATGGGCGATATCGTGGTGTACGTGACAGTGTCCGGCCCGGACGGCTTCGACGGCCCTTCCATCGCCGCGGTGGCGGCGCTCGACGACGACCTCCGCCGCGGCATGTACGCCTACGCCCGGCAAGCGCGGCGCCCGGTGACGCGGGACGAAGCGGCGGCCGCGGTCGGGATCTCCCGCAAGCTCGCCGCGTTCCATCTCGACAAGCTCGTCGCGGCCGGGCTGCTCAGATTCGGCTTCGCCGCAGGCCCGGTGGTGAAGGTCGGGCGCAGGCCCAAGGTCTACGAACCGGTCGAAGAGGCCATCCAGGTGCAGATCCCCGCCCGAAGGCACGAAGTCCTGGCGGGCATCCTCGCCGAGGCCGTGCTCGCCGACGGGACGGGCGAGACCGCGCGGGACGCCGTACGGCGGGTCGCGGGGGAACGCGGGTTCGCGGCGGGCGAAGAGGAACGCGCGCGAACCCGGCCGGGCAGGCTCGGCGTGGAACGGGCACTCACCGTGGCAGAAGGGGTGCTTCGCCGGTATGGCTTCGAGCCGAGCCGGGACACCGCGACCTGCGTCCGGCTGCGGAACTGCCCGTTCCACCCGCTGGCCGCCGAGGCTCCGGAGCTGGTCTGCGGGATCAACCAGGCGTTCCTGTCCGGTTTCCTGGCCGGCGTGCGCGCCGGGAACGTGGAAGCGGCCCTCGTTCCCGGCGCGGCCGAGTGCTGTGTGGAACTACGGCAGGCTCGCTAGGCGCCGGCCACCTGCCGCGTGGCGACGTTCAACCGGTTCCAGGTGTTGATGGCGGCGATCGAGAGGACCAGGCTCGAAAGCTGCCTTTCGTCGTAGTGACGGGCCGCCTCGCCCCAGACCTCGTCGTCGACCGGGTCGGCCCGGTCCGCGATCCGGGTGAGCGCCTCGGCCAGCGCGAGCGCCGCCCGTTCTGCGTCGGTGAAGTACGCCGTGTCACGCCACGCGGCGACGGTGAAGATCCGCTCGTCCGGCTCGCCCGCCTTGCGCAGTTCCTTGGTGTGCATCTCCAGGCAGCCGCTGCAGCCGTTGATCTGGCTCGCGCGGACGTGCATGAGGTAGTGCGTGGTTTTCGGGACGCCGGTGTCGCCGGTCGACTCCGCCAGCGCGATCAGGGCCTTCAGCGTGGCGGGGTTCGCCATCGCGGGGTTCGGGATCCGGGTTTCCATCCTTCGTTCTCCTTCAGGGTTTCCGTCTTGCTTCCACCGCACTGACGGATCCCGGAGGGGAGATGTGACCGGCTCCTACCAAGGCACCACCTTCCCGTGGAGATCGAGGAACTGGAGCCCCGGCGCGCCCGCCTGTGCTTCGAGGACGTCGACGACGGCGGGCATGCTCTCCTCGGCGGTGAGCGGCGCGCCGGGGCCACCGAGCGGCGTCTGGTTGTGGCCGGGGTGGATGAGGAGCTTGGTCTGCCCGTCGTCGGCGTACCTGGTGGCGTAACTGCGCATCAGCTGGTTGAGCGCGGCCTTGCTGGCCTTGTACAGCTCGAAGCCGGGCCTGGTGTTCAGCTCGATGCTTCCCTGCCTGGAGGACATGATCGCGGCTGTGCCACCAGGCACGACCAGGTCGCGGAGGGCTTCGAGGGCACGCAGCGGGCTCAGCGCGTTGGTGATCATCACCTCGGCGAACGTCTCGGTGGAGACCTCGGTGAGCGGCAGGTTCCCGCGATCGATCGCGGCGTTGACGAACAACAGGTCGAGCTCGGTGCCGTCGAGACGCTCGCGCAAGGCCGCCAGCTGATCGTCACTGGTCATCTCCAGCGTTTCGACGCGCAGGCGCCCGTTCGAGGCGTCGGCCTTCGCCTGCAACTCGCCGCCGTTCCGGCGCGTCGTGGCGATGACCCGACGGCCGCGCCGGGTGAGCTCCTCGGCGAGGACCAGCCCCAGGCCACGGGAGGCGCCGAGGACGAGGGCGTGGCGATCAGAGGTGTCGGACACAAAAACTCCTTGGTGATCGGACTTTGTCTAGACGCGACGTTGCGTCTAGACAGTAGCACGGCACCTGGCGGCCGGGTGCGTCCGCGCTGAGCGGTACTGTGGTCGGCATGCCCGCCGCGAATTCGCAGCCCCGCAGGGCGCGCTCCGGCAACCAGCGCGACGAAGCGGCCCGCCTCGCCGTGCTCCACGCCGCCGACGATCTGCTCGTCGAGCACGGTTTCGCCAAGCTGACCATCGAGGCGATCGCGCGCACGGCGGGCGTCGCCAAGCAGACGATCTACCGGTGGTGGCCCTCGAAGGTCGAGATCCTTCTCGACACGCTCATCGAAGACAGCGAGAAGCGCTTCGCCGTCCCGTCGGAGAAGTCCACCGTGGACGCCATCCGCGGTTACTTCCGCGGCTACGCGCGGTTCGTGACCCGCGACCCGGCGGGCAAGGTCCTGCTCGCGCTCATCGCCGAAGCACAGCACAACCCCGAAACGGCCAGGAGCCTCCATGACCGTTACCTCGGTCCGCGCCGAGAGCTGGAGCGTGACCTGCTCGCGCGCGGAATCGAGGCGGGCGAGGTCTCGTCCGCGCTCGACCTCGACACCACGATCGACGCCGTCGTCGGCCCGATCGTCTACCGCGCCCTGACGGGGGCGAGCGTTTCCCGCTCTCTGGTGGACGCCCTCTGCGACGGGCTGCTCAAGCCTTAGGCGGTGACCCCCACCGTCGCGCGGTCGCGGAGCGAGACGTCCAGCTTGAAGCCCTCCGGCTTCAGCGTCAGCAGTTCCTGCACCTTCAACCGGTACGACGGATCTCCGCGCAGGTCGTACCGGCTCAGCAGCATGCCGAGCACCAGTGTCGCCTCGTGCAGGGCGAACTGCCGCCCGATGCAGGCGCGCTCCCCGGTGCCGAAAGGCTTGTAGACGTGCGCCGGGCGGGCGCGGTTGCGATCCGGGGCGAAGCGGTCCGGGTCGAACGCCTCGGGGTCGTCTCCCCAGACCGGATCACGGTGCAGCGCCGGGATGAGGACGAGGGCCCACTGTCCCTTCTTCATCGGGTACTCGCCGCCGACCACGGTGTCCACCTGGGCCTGGCGCGCGAACGCGGGCGCCGTCGGCCAGAGCCGCAGGGCCTCGTCGAGGACCCGCCGGACGTAGCGGAGCTTGGCGACCTCTTCGTAGGACGGATCGGGGTTCTCGCCCCAGACCTTGTCCACTTCGGACTGCGCGCGGGCGAGGACGTCCGGGTTCCTGGCGAGGTAGTACAGGGCGAACGACAGCGCGCCCGACGTGGTTTCGTGGCCCGCCACCAGGAAAGTGATGATCTGGTTCCGGATGTTGACCTCGTCCAGCGCTTCGCCGGTGCTCGGTTGCGTGGTGTTCAGCATGAGCCCGAGCAGGTCTTCGGTACTCGGATCGTCCCGGCGCGCCTCGATGACCTCGGCGACGACGGAGTGAAGGAAAGCAAGATCGGCTTCGTTGCGCCGGTTGGCCTTCCGGCTGAGCAGCGGGCCGATGACCGGCGGCTGGATCGCCCTCCGCTGCGCGTGCCGCAGGGTGCGGACCATCGCGGCGACGAACGGATGTGGTTCGGCGCGTTCGAAGGACGAGAAGCTGTAGCCGAACCCCGTCCGCCCGATGGTCTCCAGCGTCAGCTTCGTCATGTCGTCCGCGACGTCGACCTCGCCGCCCTCGTCCCAGGTGTCCAGGAGTTCGTGGGTGATCGCCAGCATCGTCGGGTGGTAGCGCTGCATAGCGTTGCGGCTGAACGCGGGCGCGAGGATCTCGTGCGCGCGCCGCCAGTTCGGCTCCTCGTTGTGCGCGGTGAACAGCCCGTCGCCGCCGAGCGGGCGCAGGTTCGAGATCGCGGGCGTGACGTGCTTCGCGAACCGCTTTTCGTCGGAGAGGTCGGCGACCATCTCGGCGCCGTTGACGAACACGATGCGGCGGCCGAACACCTTGCGCTCGAAGACGGGCCCCAGTTCGGCGGCGTGCCGCATCGAGTCCTGGACCGGGGTCTTCGGCGAAACGCCGAGCACGTCGCCGATCAGCGGGATCCGGCGCGGGGGATGGGGGAGTGCGGTGGCCATCGAGCCCCTCCAGGGTGAGCACTGTTGAATCGACATCCAATAGCGAGCGTGGCCTGTTACTGAACCCGTGTCAAGTAAGTACGATGCCGAGATGGCACCGAGTACTTCAGGGAAGCCCCGCAGCAGGCTGAGCACCGCCGAGCGGCGGGAACAGCTGCTGAGGATCGGTGCCCGCCTGTTCGCGGACCGGCCGTACGACGACGTGTGGATCGAGCAGGTCGCGGACATCGCCGAGGTGTCGCGAGGGCTGCTCTACCACTACTTCCCGACGAAGAAGGATTTCGTCACCGAGGTCATCAAGGCCGAGGGCGAACGCCTGCTCGACATGACCAGGACGGATCCGGCGCTGCCGGTCGCCCAGCAGCTGATGGCGGGCCTCGACGCCTACCTGCGCTACGTCGAGGCGAACGACGACGGCTACCGGGCGCTG
Source organism: Amycolatopsis thailandensis (assembly GCF_042723255.1). NCBI lineage: Bacteria > Bacillati > Actinomycetota > Actinomycetes > Pseudonocardiales > Pseudonocardiaceae > Amycolatopsis > Amycolatopsis thailandensis. The sequence continues at coordinate 2,989 of NZ_JBHXJK010000073.1, read as the reverse complement.
CACGCCGGCACGGCGATCGCGGTCGAGGAGGTCCAGGGGATCCTCGACCGGAACTTCGCCGAGCAGGGCCGCCGGATCCTGGCGGTGTTGTGCCCGGACGGCGAGCCGCCCGAGACGTTGCGGGTGACCGTCCGCGGCTGGCTGGCGTTCGTCGTCGCGGTCTGTCTCGATTGGCTCAAGTACCGGCGGCTGACCCGGGACCAGACCCGCGACCTGTGCGCGAAAGCTCTGCTCGACATCGTCGCCGCGTCGCCGGACGTCCACATCGAACTCTGACGAGGTCAGCGGGTCACGAGGTGCCCGAAGCCCGCCGAGCCAGCATGATCTCTGCGCGTTCCCCGATCAGTCTCATCCGCGCGAGGCGCTCGCCGTCGTCGTTGTGCGCGGCGGACTTCGTCACCTGACCCGGCCACTTCCGGTAGTACATCCCGCAGGTCGCCAGGAAATAGCCGTCGGCGCACGCGTTCGCGGCGAGCACCAGCCCGGTGTCCTCCGACGCGGGCAGCGCCATCCACCCGCCCAATTCCAGCAGCAGCCCGCGGCGGATGCACAGTGTCCCGGCCACCACCGAGGACAGGTAGCCGTTTTCCCGCCAGTACCGGAGAATCGCGCCCCGTTCGATCGGCCCTTCCGCCGGATCGCTGTCGAAGCCGACCTTCGTTCCGTCCGGCAAGAGGTCGAGCACACTGGAAGCGGTCCAGCCGATCGCGGGATCCCCGAGCGCGGCGATGTCGCGGCCGAGGACACCCGGCGCCAGCAGATCGTCCGCGTCGAGCGCCTTGATCAGGCTCCCGGAAGACCGGGCGAGCGCCAGCATCCGCGCCACCCCCGGCCCGCCCGGCCGCCCCGTCCCCGGCCGGATCCGCTCGTCGCGGGGGAGCGCGGCGTCGAGCAGGCCGGTCTCGCCGTCCTCCTGCACCAGCCATTCCCACGTCCAGCCTGCCGGGAGTTCCTGGGCGGCCAGTGAGGCGTGGGCCTCGGCCAGGAACGGCATGCTCGGCCGGTGTACCGGCGTGATCACACTGATGACGGGCACGGGATCAGCCCGGGCGACGGGAGGTGATCAGCAGATGCTCCTCCGGCGGTGTGCCGGGCTCGTCCGCGGTGAAGATCTCCGAGTGCGTCCCGGTGACCTCCAGCCCGGCCGCTTCGACGCGGCGGACGAGGTCGTCCGGGGCGAAACTGGTCGCGTGGATGGTGCGCCCGAAGAACTCCACCGGTACGTCCTCGGCGTCCAACGGCACGGTCACCAGCGAGAAGAAGCCGCCCGGCACCAGCCAGCGCGCGATGTCGCCGAGCACCTTTTCGGTGTCCGCGCGCGGCATCTGCAGGAACGGGAAGAAGGCGCAGACGGCCTCCCACGACTCCGGCGGAGAGGTCCATCGCCGCACGTCGACGTGGACGAACTCGGCCGCGGGGACCCTCGCACGGGCGAGGTCGACCATCACCGACGAGACGTCGAGCCCGGTCACCCGGTGGCCGGCGGCGGAAAGGTCCTCGGCGACCGGATGCCCGGTGCCGCTGCCGATGTCGAGCACCCGCGACGACGGCGGCAGCGCGTCGATCAGCTGCCGCACCGCCTTGCCGACCACCGGCGGGCGGCCGAACGCGTCCTCGTAGGCGGAACCGATGGTGTCGAACAGCTCTTCGGCGGTGGCCGGACGGTCCATGGCGCAGCTCCCCAGCGTCGAGTGGATCTCTTCACGCATCGTAGCCAAGTCGCTCTCGACAGGAACGCCCCGAGAGCCGGAACGGCGGATTCCGCCGGACATCTAGACTGTGCCCCGGTTCATGGACGATTCCGGGGGTTTCACGATGAGTGTGGCGAGTGCCGAGTTCCACCGGATACTGAAAGCGCTCGCCGACGTCGAACGCTCCGACGCGAAGGAGTGGGAGTCGTACAGCGTTCGCGGGAAGCGGTTCGGCTATTACTGGCCGAAGACCCAGACCGTCGGCCTGAAGCAGACACTGTCCGAACAGGAGGCTCTGGTGTCGGAGCGTCCGGACGTGTTCGAGGTGCAATTCACCGCCGGGGGATTCGGCTGGGTGGTCGTACACCTGGACGGCGTCGAGGCGGACGAGCTGACCGAATTGGTCTACGAGGCGTGGCGGCTTTCGGCACCGGAGGAACTGGTCGAGCAGGTTCCGCCGCCCTGTTGAGCGTTACCGCTTCGATCAGTTGACGTGCGTCACTGTTTTGGCGCGGAACATTTTCCGCGGTGATGCGTTGTAGAGGGTGTCGGTACGGATGGTGCCCCCGGGCCTCAACCTTCGCCTTCATGGAATACCGGTCCGGCCGGAGCCATGTAGTGCCTTTCGCCGAGAGGCGGCCCACCGTATCGACCTCGGCTCCCGCTTCCGCTCGCAGGTAACCCCCAGGCCTTCGCTGAGCGGGAGCGGGTCTTTTTGTTCGTGCTTGACGCATGTCACTGTTTCGTAAGCTCTTCACCGGGAACAATTACGGGTACCGACGCGTTATGAAAAGTGTTGGCTCCCGTCCCCGCTCGCAGGTAACCCCCAGACCTTCGCAGAGCGGGGACGGGTCTTTTTCTTGGCCCATTCGTGTGTTGACGCGGGTCACAGCGATTCGGGCTTGGTGCCGGGGAACATTTCCCGCGATGGTGCGTTGTAGAGAGTGTCGGTACGGATGGTGCCCCCGGGCCTCAACCCTCGCCTTCACGGAATACCGGTCCGGCCGGAGCCGTGTTGAGCCTTTCGCCGAGAGGCGGCCCCCGTACCGGCCCTGAACTCCCGCTTCCTGCTCGCAGGAACCCCCAGCCTTCGCTGAGCGGAAGCGGGACCTTTTCCTTTGGTGGGCGCGCTTGGCGGCGGAAGGTTCGCCCTCGTTGGACGAGCGGGCTCGGCATGGTGGCGAGTGGCGATTCTTGTTCTGTTGCGGGGTAAGGCAAAGGTGGCGTGTTGTCTCGCTTGCCCCACGCCGGCCTCGGTGTCGCGAAAGCCACTTTCGGGACATCAGACGTCCCGAAAG
>NZ_JBHXJK010000072.1:0-43761 GCF_042723255.1 Amycolatopsis thailandensis | reverse complement strand
ATCAGACGCCGAACACCCGAGTGCGGCCTCCAGTCACGTGAGTTCCGCCCTCAAGCACGCGAGTTCCGCCTTCAAGCACGCGAGTTCGGTGTTGGAACACGCGGATCACGTCTCCGCTTCATCGCTTACGAGCCGTTCGCGGCTGAAGTGGCCTACGCGACATTCCGCTCCATCTCGGCGTTCGCACCGAACTGCACGCCGCCCCGGACGTCTCCGTAGTGTGGGACTTCAGGGGTTCCACACTACGGAGGTGGATGTGCGGGGGCTTATCGCGGCGGCGGTCGTGCTGGTGGCGTTCATCGGCGGGACGACTCCCGCCGTGGCACAGGAAGTCCCGGCCCCGCAGCCGGTGTGCAAGAACGGCGACTCCCGGCTCAGTGAACTTTCCGGCTTGGTCTCCGACGGCGACCACCTGTACGCGCTCAACGACGGCGGCACCAAGACACAGGTTTTCGTGCTCGGCCGCGACTGCAAGGTCCAGAAGGTCATCTCGTCCTCCACGGATCCTTACGATCCCGAAGATCTCGCCCGCACCGCCGACGGCACCTTCTGGCTTTCCGACACCGGCGACAACCGCAAACGGCGGGACACCGTCGCGCTGATCTCGTTGACTCCGCAGGGCGAAGCGAAGATCCACCGGCTCACCTATCCCGATGGGCAGCACGACGTCGAGGCGCTGATCATGGATCGGTCGGGCACGCCGTACCTGATCACCAAGGACATGTTCGGCGACTCGAAGGTGTACCGGCCGACGGGGCCGCTCGCCAGCCCCGGCCCGACCCCGCTGGAGAACGTGGGTTCCCTGCAGATCAAGGAGACCTCGACACCGGGTGGGCCCGTCGGGTCGATCGGGTCGATGACGGTGACCGGTGCGGCGTCGATGGCCGACAGTTCCGTGGTCGCGCTGAGGACCTATACCGACGCCTATCTCTACGCCGTCACCGACGGAGATCTGAAGAGCGCGTTGCAGCGCGAGCCCGTGCGGGTGCCTCTGCCGAACGAAAAGCAGGGAGAGGCGATCGCCTTCGAACCGGACGGGACCCTGCTGTCCGGCGGGGAGGGCGTCGGAGAGCAGATCCGCGCGGTGAAGGGCGCGGCGGCACTCGCCGTGGACGCGGCGAAAGCCGAAGGCAGCACGTCGGGCGGGACGTCCGCGGCCGGTGGCACGGGCCAGGGATCCGATTTCCCTTACCTACAGGTCGGTATCGCCGCGATCGTCGTGATCGGCGGCCTGCTGCTGGTCGGCAAGCTCCGCAAACGACGCGCCTGACCGAAGCTTGCCGAGTCTGACCCGGGTCTTGGACGACCCGGGATCCCGGCGCGCTCCGGCTTTGGACCAGGGCGGCTCCGGACTACAGCCTGCGGAGGACGGCGACGACCTTGCCGAGGATCGTGGCGTCGTCACCCGGAATGGGCTCGTACGCCTCGTTGTGCGGCATCAGCCAGATGTGGCCGTCCTTGCGCTTGAAGGTCTTGACCGTCGCCTCGCCGTCGATCATCGCCGCCACGATCTCGCCGGGGTCGGCGGTCGGCTGCTGGCGCACGACGACCCAGTCGCCGTCGGTGATGGCGGCGTCGACCATCGAGTCACCGGTGACGCTGAGCAGGAAGAGCTCACCTTCACCGACGATCTCCCTCGGCAGCGGGAAGACGTCTTCGATCGCCTGCTCCGCCAGCACCGGTCCACCGGCGGCGATCCGGCCGACGAGCGGTACGTACGCGGCCTTCGCGGCCGACTGCGGCTGCTCGACGTCGATGCCCATCGGGTTGTCGTCCGTCGTGGCGAGCACCCCCACCGCACGCGGGCGGTTCGGGTCGCGTCGCAGATAACCCTTGCGCTGCAGGGCCTGCAACTGGTGCGACACCGACGAGGTCGAGGTCAGCCCGACCGCCTCGCCGATCTCACGCACACTCGGCGGGTAGCCGAAGCGGCTGACCCACAGTTTGATCACGTCGAGAACCTGCTGCTGACGCACGGTCAGGGTCTCGTCCACCTCGTAGACCTCGGGCAAGGCGCGCACCTTGCCCGAGCCCCTAGGCGCGTTCCCCGCCTTGCTCTCCTTAGCCACCGTCTCGCTCCTTCATCTCTGCGTCGCCTCCCAGTGCGTCCGGTTCCCCCGGACCGACTTCGCGTGTTTTCGCCGGTGGCGGACGATCTTCCCCGCCCACGGCACCGGCGGCGTCCGCGCAGCAGACGCCCTGGTCAACGACGTTAGCCCGCCGGGGCGACGATTTCAAACATCTGTTCGATGGACACGCCGTGTCGCTCGATTTTTGTCGGTGGGAGGTGGTACACATTCGCACGGGCGTTCGATAGAACGCGTGTTCGATCTTGATCGCCGGGTTCCGGCCCGGCGCCGAGTGCAGCAGGAGTTGCGAGGAGGTTCCGATGTCGATTCTGGCCGATCGAGGACTGGTGCGACCCAGTTCCCCCGGGCCCGTTCCGGCAGGGGTCACCCGGCCCGTGCGAGTGGTGCGGGGCAGGCGTGCCGAGCCCTTGCGCCCGCCGACCAGGGCGCGGGTCGTGGCGGGCCGTCGTCCCGGTGTGGCGACCTCCTCCCCGGCGTGCCCGGCGCCCCGGCGGCTCCCGCTCCGGTGGCCGTCCCTCGTCGGGATGGCCTTGCTCGTCGCCGGTGTCGTCACCGGATTGGGTCTGTTCCTGACCGGTGTCCCGGGCGCCGCGGTGCCCGAACAGACCACGACGGTGTCCGTTTCCGAGGGGGAGACCCTCGCGGATCTCGCGGCTCGATTCGCGCCAGGCAGTGACACCGGCGCGGTCGTCGACAAGATCAAGGAACTCAATTCCCTGGAAGACGCCGTTCTCGTGCCCGGACTGCCGCTCACGGTCCCGGTCGCGACAGGGGTCGCGGAGGGTGGGAGGTGATGCCGGAGGCCGCTCTCACCCGCCGTGGGTGAGCTCCCCTTTCGTGTCTGATCGGACCGGTCGTCGCGCTTGCGCGCGTCTCACCTGCGATCTAGTCTCCACCGCTATATGTAGTAGTTACATGGCTGTAGTTGGTCCATAGCTTGGGGTAGACTCGGTACCAGTTGTCCACAGCTGGCCGGTGTTCACCCACCGGATGTCCACAGATCGATCCACATGTCGATCTTTTCCGTCGTTGCGTGGCGACGGGGCGGGCGTCCATTCGGGACCGGCCGGCGCGGAGGGGAAGGTGATCGGCGGATGAGGTGCCCGTTCTGCCGGCATGCGGACTCTCGGGTCGTCGACTCCCGAGAGGTGGATGAGGGTCAGGCGATCCGGCGGAGGCGCTCGTGCGCCGCTTGCGGCCGGCGCTTCACCACTTCGGAGACGATGGTGCTCGCCGTCGTCAAACGGTCCGGGGTCACCGAGCAGTTCAGCCGGGACAAGGTGGTCCGGGGGGTGCGCCGCGCCTGTCAGGGCAGGCCGGTCGACGACGACGCGCTGCAGCAGCTCGCGCAGCGGGTCGAGGAGTCGATCCGGTCGGCGGGCCTGGCGGAGATCCCGAGTCACGAGGTCGGCCTGGCGATCCTGGGCCCCCTGCGCGAACTCGACGGCGTCGCCTATCTCCGGTTCGCCAGTGTCTACCGCTCCTTCTCCTCGGTCGAGGACTTCGAGAAGGAGATCTCGGACCTTCGTGAGGCCATGGCTGCCGCACCGGACGAGAGCGATCAAGACGCGAAAGACGGCTGATGCCGCCTCCCGCGTGGGAGTGAGGGAAGACCCATGACCGAGACCGTGGGAACAGGCAACCCGGCCACAACGCGGACGAGTGGGAAGAAGAAGCAACAGCATGCCGGTGGGCTCGCCGTCCGGCGCGTCTTCACCACCGAAGGCGTCCACCCGTACGACGAGGTCACCTGGGAGAGCCGGGACGTCGTGATGACGAACTGGCGCGACGGCACGGTCAACTTCGAGCAGCGCGGGGTCGAATTCCCCGACTTCTGGTCGGTCAACGCGACGAACATCGTCACCAGCAAGTACTTCCGCGGCGCCGTCGGCTCACCCCAGCGCGAGCAGAGCCTCAAGCAGCTGATCGACCGCGTCGTCCACTCCTACGTCAACGCGGGCCGTGAACACGGCTATTTCGCCACACCCGCCGACGCCGAGGTCTTCGAGCACGAGCTGACCTGGATGCTGCTGCACCAGGTGTTCAGCTTCAACTCCCCGGTGTGGTTCAACGTCGGCACGACGTCGAAGCAGCAAGTCTCGGCCTGCCAGCCGTACGACGCCCTGGTCAACACTCCCGCCGGCGCGGTGCCCATCGGGCGCATCGTCGAGCTGAACGCGGTGGGCGCGAAGGTCTACGACGCGCACGGCCTCACCAAGGTGATCGCCACCAAAGCGAACGGGATCAAAGAGGTCCTCCGCCTCACGACGAAATCCGGTCACCGTCTCGATGTGACAGCCGATCACCTCGTCTGGCGTTCGACAGGAAGTGGCGGTTCCTTCGTACCCGCAGGGGAACTCCGGGTCGGGGACACCCTCGAATGGCACCGGCGCGATGCCTTCGGCGAGACGGAGATCAACGAGCGGGACGTGGCCGAGGCCGCCCTCGCGGGCTGGTTGCAATCGGATGGCTTCGTAGGCCAGTACGAGGGGACCAATCGCTCGCTGACGATCGAGGCCATGACGGTCACCGACGCCGAGCTCGCGTGGGTGCAGCGCGCTCTCGACAAGGTCTTCCCCGATGTCCACCGGCATGAGCGGAAAGTCGAGACACAGGACCCGACGCTGGACTGCCGCCGTACCCGTCTCTACGGGACCGGGCTGGAAGCCTTCGTGAGCGACTGGGGCTTGCGTGCTCGCGGCCTCGACATGACGGTCCCCGAAGATCTGAACACCGCGCCGTTGCCCGTGGTGGCGGCCTATCTCCGCAGCATCTTCCAGGCCGAAGGCTACGTATCCGAACGTGAGCGGTCGACGCTGGTCGGGCTCGACATGATCAGCGAAGACCTGATCCGCGGGATCCAGCACCTTCTGTCCAGGTTCGGCATCTTCGCGCGGGTCGGTCGCAAGGCGGAGAAGCGGGACAACCGGCACGATCTGTGGGGAATCCGGATCCAGAACGCGGGTGACCGCCGGATCTTCGCCGACGCCATCGGTTTCCTGGACCCGGTCAAGGCCGCGAAGCTCGAAGCGTCGTTCGAGAAGCCGGGACGTCCCGCGCTCGACACCAAACGCCTGCAGATCGCCGCCATCGAAAGCCGCGGCGAGATGCCCGTCTACGACATCCAGACCGAGTCCGGGGAGTACCTGTCCGGCAATCTCCGGGTCCACAACTGCTTCATCCTCGCGGTCGACGACACCATGGAGTCGATCCTCAACTGGTACCGCGAGGAAGGCCTGATCTTCAAGGGCGGCTCCGGGGCAGGCTTGAACCTCTCCCGCATCCGTTCCTCGCGTGAGCTGCTGTCCTCCGGAGGCACCGCGTCCGGTCCGGTCTCCTTCATGCGCGGCGCCGACGCCTCCGCGGGCACCATCAAGTCCGGCGGTGCCACCCGGCGCGCGGCGAAGATGGTCGTCCTCGACGTCGATCACCCGGATGTCGAGGAGTTCGTGCAGACCAAGGCCCGCGAAGAGGAGAAGATCAAGGTCCTCCGTGACGCCGGGTTCGACATGGACCTCTCCGGCTCGGACATCACCTCCGTCCAGTACCAGAACGCGAACAACTCGGTCCGCGTCTCCGACGAGTTCATGCGCGCGGTCGAGAGCGAGGGTGACTTCGGCCTGCGGTCGCGGATGACCGGCGAGGTCCTCGACCGGGTCGACGCCAAGAAGCTGTTCCGCACCATCTCGCAGGCCGCCTGGGAGTGCGCGGATCCGGGCCTGCAGTACGACGACACGATCAACGACTGGCACACCTGCCCCGAATCGGGCCGGATCACCGCGTCCAACCCGTGTTCGGAGTACATGCACCTGGACAACTCCAGTTGCAACCTCGCTTCGCTGAACCTGCTCAAGTTCGCCACCGAGGACGGCGGTTTCGACGCGCCGCTGTTCGCGAAGGCCGTCGAGCTGGTCATCACCGCGATGGACATCTCGATCTGCTTCGCCGACTTCCCGACCGAGGCGATCGGCGACACCACCCGCAAGTTCCGCCAGCTGGGCATCGGGTACGCGAACCTCGGAGCGCTGCTGATGGCGCTCGGGCACGCCTACGACTCCGACGGCGGCCGCGCGCTCGCCGCCGCGATCACGTCGCTGATGACCGGCGTCTCGTACCGGCGTTCGGCCGAGCTCGCCGCGGTCGTCGGGCCGTACGAGGGTTACGCGCGCAACGCCGAGGCGCACCAGCGGGTGATGCGCAAGCACGCCGCCGCCAACGACCTCGTGCGGACGTATCACTCGAACGACGCCTCGGTACGCGCCCTCGCGACCCAGGAGTGGAAGCGCGGCATCGAACTGGGCGAGACCAGCGGCTGGCGCAACGCGCAGGCCTCGGTGCTCGCGCCCACCGGATGCCTCACCGCGGACACCCTGGTCACCACCGACCGCGGACTGGCCCGGCTTTCCGAACTCGGTGAGTTGTACGGGGACCGCTGGCAGGATGTCGGATTCACGGTCGCGACCGACGAAGGCCCGCGCCGAGCCGCGAAGTTCTTCGTCAACGGTGAGGAGCCCACTCGCCGGATCGAGACCAAGGGCGGATATCGGATCCAGGGGACCCTCGCCCATCGGGTCAAGGTGGTGGAACCGGAGACCGGGGCCTGGGTCTGGAAGCGACTCGCCGACATCCGGTCCGGTGACCTGGTGCCCCTGCAGCTGGGTGGTTTGGTCGGTGCCCCCCGCCGGGTTCCGCTTCCTGTGCTCGACCAGGCGTACTACGCGGGCGACCGTGACATCCGGGTGCCGGACGAGGTCACCGCCGACCTCGCGGAACTGGTGGGGTACTTCGAAGGCGACGGCAGCCTGCACGCGAAGGGCATCCGGCTCTGCGTGGCCGAAACCGATCTCGATGTCGCCGAACGCTTGCGGATCTTGAGCAAGGCCCTTTTCGGCCTCGAACCCGTGGTCCATGAGCGTCAGGGCTATCAGGAGGTAACCCTCCAGTCCGTCCGGCTCGCCCGGTGGTGGAAGGCGGCTGGGTTCGCGAAGGAACTTCCTGGTTCCGACCACACTGGTAAAGGCTGGACTCCCAGGGTTCCCGCGAGTATCCGGGAGACCAACGACCCCGAGGTCTACGCAGCGTTCCTTCGCGGAGTTTTCGAGGCCGACGGCACCGTGCTCGAAGGAGTGCCGAGTGTCTCGACCTCCTCGGAGCTCTTTGGTGAGGATCTCCGGACCATGCTGCTGGCTCTGGGCCTGGTGACGACGACCCGCCGGACGACCAGCGGGTTCGGCGGGCAGGTTCTGCAGATCCGGTTGCGCAACGTCGACCACGCCATGACCTTCGACGAGATCGTCGGTTTCATCGGTGAGCGCAAGGCGCGGTCGATGGTATGCCTGGAGCCGGACGGGTCTGCCAAGGGAGATCGGGTGCGTCTTCCGCGGTCCGTGTGGGACGAGCTCGTGCCCTCCGGACACGAGTACCGCGATGCGGTCGTGCAGTCGTTGCGGAGGACTGGCGGAGTGGCGCGGATGTTGGCGCGCCGGATCTACTCCGAGACTTTCGACCCTCGGCTGGGCCGGGCGCTCGATTATCTCTTCGAGGCCGCCAAATCCAATGAGGACGGTGGCGTTCAGCCCACCTATGACCTGTCGGTGCCGGACAATGTCACCTACGTCGCCAATGGTTTCGTCAGTCACAACACCATCGGGTTCATGATGGACTGCGACACGACCGGCATCGAGCCGGACTTCTCGCTGGTCAAGTTCAAGAAGCTGGTCGGCGGCGGGTCGATGCAGATCGTCAACCAGACCATCCCGCGCGCACTGGCCGCGCTCGGTTACCAGACCGAGCAGGTCGAAGCGATCGTCGAGTACATCGCCCAGCACGGCCACGTCGTCGACGCCCCCGGTCTGCGTGAGGAGCACTACGAGGTGTTCGACTGCGCGGTGGGGGAGCGGTCCATCGCGCCGATGGGGCACGTCCGGATGATGGCCGCGGTGCAGCCGTTCCTGTCCGGCGCGATCTCCAAGACGGTCAACATGCCCGAGTCGGCGACCGTCGAAGAGGTCGAGGAGATCTACTTCCAGGGCTGGAAGTACGGCCTCAAGGCGCTCGCGATCTACCGCGACAACTGCAAGGTCGGCCAGCCGCTGTCCACCGGCAAGAAGGAGAAGGCCGAGCCCGAGGCCGAAAAGGTCGTCGAGTACCGGCCGGTCCGCAAGCGCCTGCCGAAGAAGCGCCCGAGCCAGACGGTGTCGTTCACCGTCGGCGGCGCCGAGGGTTACCTGCACGCCGGGTCCTATCCGGACGACGGGCTCGGCGAGATCTTCGTGAAGCTCGGCAAGCAGGGTTCGACGCTGTCCGGCGTGATGGACGCGTTCTCGATGTCGATCTCGGTCGGCCTGCAACACGGGATCCCGCTGGAGTTCTACGTTTCGAAGTTCTCCAACCTGCGCTTCGAGCCCGCCGGCATGACCGACGACCCGGACATCCGGATCGCCACCAGCGTCATGGACTACCTGTTCCGCAGGCTGGCGCTGGACTACCTGCCGTACGAAAAGCGCTCGCAGCTCGGCATCTTCACCGCCGACGAGCGCTCGGCGCAGGTCGAGGCGAACTACGGCACCGCTCCCGCCGCGGAACCGGAGAACGTCGACATCGACGCCCTTCGGTCCACAGTGGACTCATCGCCCGCGGCTCCCGCCAGGGTGGCGCATTCGACGGCGGAACTGGTGGAACTGAACCTCGGCACCGCTTCCGACGCGCCGCTCTGCATGACGTGCGGCACCAAGATGCGGCCCGCCGGTTCGTGCTACGCCTGTGAAGGGTGCGGAGCGACCTCCGGCTGTAGCTGAGAACGAGGGGAGCCCGCCGTCGAGACGGGCTCCCCCTCGGTCAGCCGATTCCCTCGATGATGCGGAAGTCGCGCTCGAAGCCGTCGGGGAGTGCGGCCAGCGCCTTTTGGTAGGCCGCGCTCTCGTATGCGGCGGTCGCCTGTTCGAAGCTGTCGAACTCGATCAGGACGACGCGCTCGGCGATTCCGGCTTCGTGTGCGACGACCCTGCCGCCGCCGCGCGCGAGCACCCGCCCGCCCGCGGCCTTGACGGCCTGACCGGCCAGTTCGTTGTAGACATCCAGCCCCTCAGGGTCAGTGATGGTGGGGTAGACGCTGACCCAGTAGCCCTTGGGCATGGAACCTCCAGTGTCGGAATCGAGGCTCGTAGTTTAGGTAACTGGCCGGCTCGGCGAACTCGATTGCGCGGCGGCCGGGCGGCTGCTGAACTGGTCCCGTGTTCGACGTCCGCTGGGAACGGCCGCTGCATCAAGCCGGTTCGCCGTGCGCGCTGGCGGCCACCGCGCATCATCTGGTGGTGCACGAGCGGAGCACGAGAGTGGTCGCTCTCGATCCGGCCGACGGTTCGGTGCGCTGGGATGTCCCGGTCGGGACGTGGCCACGGAACCTCGTGATCGAAGACCGGTACTGCCTGGTGATCCCCCAGAACGTCAGCAGACTTCTCTGCCTGGACGTCGGAACCGGGGAAGACGTCTGGCAGAGGGAGCCGGGGGCTTTCGCCGGTCACGTCGTGGCGCACGAAGGCCTGGTACTCGTGGGCGGCTGGCGCGGCTACACGCCACTGTCCGCAGTGGACCTCCGCACCGGTGATCTGCGTTGGCGGGCGAAGGATCGCCGCCGCACGGCACTTCCGGTCGCCACCGCTGCCGGGTTCCTGGTCGGGGAACCGGGTGGCGAATCCGTGCGCTTGATCGACCGGGCTGACGGCCGGGAGCTGGCCGAGTGGTCCCTCCCAGGGCCGCTCCTCGGACCCGACGCCGGGCCCGCCTTCGTCCCGGACGGCTCGGGCGGCGTCCTCGTGCGGTGCGGTGATCGCTCGGTCGTCCGGATCCGTTCGTCCGAAAGGAAAGCCGAGACTCTGTTCCGTGCCGAGCACGATCTCATCCCCAGGGCGGTCGAACGGTGCGGCGGCCTGCTGTGGCTGGCCCATCTGCGGGGTGGCTGCACAGCGGTCGACGAGTCGGACGGGACCGTGCGGTGGAGGATCGATCACGACCGGCGATTCGTGCCCTCGGTCGCGTCCGTCGACGGCGGGTTCGCGATCGCCGACGGGGGCGGGACGCTGTTCCGGATCGACCAGGAAGGCGCTGTGCGGGAGCGTGTCCGGGTCACGCAGCGGATCAGGGACCTTCGTGGTCAGGCGCCGTCGAGACTGGTCCTGCTCACGAAAGGGTCGTTGCTCGCGATCGGGAATGGAGTCCCCGGTGACCACTGACGGCGGAATCTTCGATCCCTTCGGCACCCTCGGCCAGGCGCTGTGGATCTGCGGCGGCCAGTGGGCGGGAAAGTCCACCGTGTCGCGGCTGCTGGCGCGTCGCCACGGGATCACCGTCTACCACTACGACTTCCACGACGCGCGCGCTCACCAGGACCGTCGCGTCGCCCATCGCGTCGGCAACGGTTTGCCCACCGCGGACCCCGACCCGGACACCGTCTGGGTGGACACCACGCCCGGGCGGATGGCGGCCGACACGATCGCCGGGTTCCCGGCACGCTTCGAGTGGGCTCTGGACGATCTGCGCGCGCTGGTCTCCGGGCGCCCCATCCTCGCCGAAGGCTGGGGACTGCGCCCGGAGCTCGTCGCGCCGCTCCTGGATTCGCCGCGGCGGATGATCGTCATGGTGCCCACCGACGACTTCCGCGAGCATCAGCTCCGCGTGCTGCCCCGCGCCGCGGCGGTGGTGCACCGGGTCAGCGACCCCGAGCGGGCGCGGCGCAACCGGATCGAGCGAGACCGGCTCGTCGCCGAAGACGCCGTCCGCGTCGCGAAGAGGCTCGGCGTCCGGGTGCTGGAGGTCGACGGCTCGCGGGACGCCGAAGCGGTCGCGGACGTCGTCGCCGGGCATTTCGGTCCTTACCTGGCTTGAGCTAGGTCAAGGACGAAGGTCGCGACGGCCAGCGCGAGGAAAGCGCCGGGGAAGGCGATGTTGTAGAGGACGCGGGCGCGCACATGGGTGATCACGGCGCCGACGTAGAACAGCACGAGCCCGGCGGCCGCCGCGGTCCCGACGAACGGCACCCCGAGAAGGCCGAGCAGCAGTCCGGCCGCGCCCGCCGCCTTCAGCGATGCCAGCGGCGTGATCCAGGACGGCGGCACGTCGACTTCGCCGGAGTTCTTGAGCACGAACGGGACCCGCGCGAAGTCGGCGGCGGCGATCCCGGCGTTGAGCACGATCGTCACGATGGCCACGGTGAGATAGGCGGAATTCATGCTTCCCGGACGAAGCCCGCGCCCGGAACGTGACAGCGGTCAGGAACGCCAGCGGTCGAGCACGGCTTCGATGGCGGGATGGATCCGGTCGCGCGCGGCCTGGCGCTCGACACCCGCCATGAGGAGATCGTCGTAGTCGGTGTCCAGGTGCCGGATCGAGGCGACGACGGCGAGGAACACCGCCCGTTCGGCCAGTTCCCGTCCGGCGGCGGAGCGGCCCACCCGGCCGCTGCCGCGCAGGCCCGCGTGTTCGGCGATGGCCCGCGCCCGCTCCGGCGGGCAGCCGGGGAACATCGCGGTGATCGCGGCGAAGAACCGGGCGGTGAACTCGACGTCCTCCCGCGCGCGCCGCTCGCGATCACGGCCGCGGCGGCGTTCCCGGACGTCTTCGTCGGCGAGGCACTGTTCCTCGGCGCTGCGCAGCGCCGCGTCCTCGACCAGAAGTCCTTGCCGCTCACTGCGTTTCCGTGAGCGGTTGAACCGGATGACGACGGCGGAGAGCCGGCTCGCTTTCTTCGCCCGGCGGGTCAGGGCGGTGTCGCCCGAGGGCAGGAAGACCAGGTGGCCGAGGTCGGCGCAGTCGAGGCAGTACGACTTTTCGTTCTCGAAGAACAGCAGGTCGCCAGTGCCACCGCAGTCGGCGCAAAGCCAGTCTTTCAGCGCCACGGAGACGATGAGATCCGGCGCCTTCTTCTGCCGGGCGACGACTTGCGCCCGTTTGGCCTCGGACAGCCCCGGCATGATCCACTGCGTCCGGAACAGGGGTTCGAGACCGGCCAGCTCGCCCGACGCGGCTTTCAGCGGAGTCCGGTCGCGGGTCGCCCCGACGTGCTCGATCTCCGTGCTTTCGAGGGCTTTTCCCTTCGCCCAGCGTTGAAGCGCGTTCAGGGCGAAGGTCAGCTTCTCCGGGGGCACCGACAGCGCCGCCGTCAGCACGGGGACCCGGCCGCGGTGCCAGGCGTCGACGACGTTGTCCGTCAGCCAGCCGATCCCGGTCAGGACGTCGAGCGCGGTCACCGCTTTTCGCTTGGACAGCAGCTTCTCCGCCGTCTCGACGACGCGCTGTTCGAGTTTCGCCTCACCTTGCATCGCCGGGAATCCTAGCGATCAGGCGGTTTCGGCGCGTGCGCGGTAGGCCCGGATCTTGGCGCGGTTGCCGCAGCGCTCCATCGAGCACCAGCGGCGGTTGCCCGAGCGCGAGGTGTCGAAGAACAGCAGATGGCAGTCGTCCGCCGAACATTCGCGGACGCGACCGGACCGTTCGCCCGCGACGAGGTCGATGGCGTCGCGGGCGACGGCGCCGAGGAGCTGCTTGCCGGTGACGGGCGGCGCCCAGGCGAGTTTCCGGGTCTGCGGGTCCACGAGCGGCCTGGGGGTCGCCTCGGTCGCGCTGTTCAGCAAGGCGAGGTCGTCGTCCGACGGCGCTTCGCCGCGGGCGAGGGCGGGCGCCACGCGGTAGAGGGTGTCCCGGAGCTCCTTGAGCGCGGTGAGTTCGGCGGGCCGGATCCGGACGTCGGTCAGGGGAGCGGTCAGCCCCAGCCGGGAGCCGGTGAACCAGTCGGCGAGGTCGGACGGCGTATGCGCGATCTCGTAGCGCTCGTACGGGCCGGGTCCGCCGGTCAGCATCAGTTCGAGGCTGAGGCTGCCCGGATCGAACCGGTACCGCTCACCCTGGGCGTTGACGAGCAGTCTTGTTCCCGGAGTCATGTAACCACTATAGTCGGTTTCGGAAACCAGGTAAGACGGTTACGGCGGAGGCGTGATGATCGGGAAGACGAAGGACGCGGGCTGGGAGATCGGCGTCTCCAAGACGGTGGCCTATCCGCTGGAGCGGGTTTGGGACTATCTCTCGGGTCCGGGCCTCGCGGCCTGGCTGGGTGAGGTGCGCTTGGAGCCGGAAAAGGGCGCGCCGTACGAGACGGCCGAGGGCACCGTGGGCGAGGTCCGCGGCTACCGCGAACGCGAGAAGATCCGTCTCACCTGGCGGCCGAGGGACTGGGACCACGAGAGCACGGTCCAGGTGGGACTCCGCCCCGCCGGGCCGGACAAGACGACGGTGGTCTTCCATCAGGAGCGGCTCGCCGGCCCGGAAGAGCGGGCCGCGCAGTGGGAGCACTGGCAGGCCGTGATGAAGGTCGTCGTCGACGGTCTCGCCGGCTGATCAGGACAGCGCTCGCCGCGCCTGCTCGCTCAGCGCGTCGGTGATCCGCTCGGCGCTCAGGCCGAGCTCGCCCGTCTGATGGAGGAACACCTCCGGGGCGAGCGGCGCCAGCAGGATGTCGGCGAGCGCGTCCGGATCCTTCGCCCCCGCCTGCCCGGCGAGGAGCCGGACATGGGTGCGCCACAGCCGGTACGCGCCGGTGGTGAACCGCGAATGCCCGACCTCGGTGCCGAGGACGAGATGCGCGTGCCGCGCGAGCAGATCGATCATCGCCGCGTAGAACGCGGCCAGCCGCTCGGCGGGCGGCGCGCCGGGGCCCAGCGGGGGAGGGCCGGTGAGCAGTCGCTCCTGAAGTTCCCGCTCGTGTTCGTCCAGCAGGGCGACGGCGATCGCCGAGCGGTCCGGGTAGCGCCGGTACAGCGTGGCGCGGCCGACTCCGGCGGCTTGGGCGATGTTCTCCATGGTGACGTCCGCGGCCGGACGTGCGGCGAAGAGCTCCTCGGCGGCCTTCAGGATCTTCGCGCGGTTACGGGCGGCGTCCGAGCGTTCCCGCCCCGGGCCGCCTCCGAGTAGATCTTCCGTCGGCATGTCCGCAGCCTAGGGAATATCCGGACGCGGCGTCCACTTGTACCCGGCGAAGCAAGTGGACGCCGTGTCCACTTCCTGGTCCGGGAGGCCCCGATGAGCCACCTTCTCCACCTCGACTCCAGCGCCCGCAGCGCGTCGTTCTCCCGCGAGCTGAGCGCTCGCTTCGCCGAAGTCTGGCGTGCCGCGCACCCTGGCGCGGAGTACACCTATCGCGACGTCGCGGCCGCTCCGGTGCCGCCGATCGGCCAGGCCTGGACCGAGATCTGCGACGCCCTCCTCACCGAAGGCATCACCGATCCGGCCGGGTACGCCTCGGTGGTGAAGACGCCGGAGCAGCGTGAGGCCTGGGCGGTCATCGAGCCGCTGCTGGCCGAACTGCTCGCCGCCGACGTCGTCCTGATCGGGGCGCCGATGTACAACTTCTCGATCCCCGCGACGCTCAAACTTTGGATCGACCAGGTGACGTTCCCGAAGATGTCGTTGGCGGGCAAGGCTTTCGTGGTCGCGGGCGCGCGTGGCGGCACCTACCTGCCGGGCACGCCCCGGGAGCCGGTCGACCATCACGAGCGCTACCTGCGCGACTTCTTCGCCGGGCACTACGACGTCCGCGACGTCACTTTCCTGCATTCCGAACTCGCGAACGCCCTCGTCGACCCGCGGCTGAGCCCGCGCGACCCCGATCGGATCGCGTCGCGGGACCAAGCGCTCCTGACGGCCGAAAAGCTGGCCGCGAACGGAAGGGAATCGTAATGGGCTGGGGAATCCTGCTGCTGGCCGGAGTCGTCGAGGTCGCCTGGTCGCAGAGCATCAAGCCGACGGAGAACTTCACCCGGCTCTGGCCGACCGTGCTGTGCTTCGTGCTCGGTGTCGCGGCTGTCTACCTGCTGTCGAAGGCGATGGACACGCTCCCGGTGGGGACCGCGTACGCCGTGTTCACCGGCATCGGCGCGGTGGGCGCGATCGTGTTCGGCATCGTGATCCACAAGGACCCGCTCAGCTTCGGGCGGTTCGCCGCGCTGGCGCTCATCGTGGGAGGGGTGGTGCTGGCGAAGGTGGCGGAGTGAGGCTCAGGTGTCATGAAGGGTCCCCATGGGACGAAAAGTGTCCTATGGGGACCCTTCATGACACGTCGTCATCAGGCGAGCTTCTCCCACAGGAATTCCAGCATCAGCGCCCATTTGAACGCCAGCTGCTCGTTGTCGGCCGCCGCGCCGTGCCCGCCCTCGATGTTCTCGTGGTAGCGGACGTCGTGGCCCTGCTCCAGCATCCGCGCGACCATCTTGCGCGCGTGCGCGGGATGCACCCGGTCGTCCCTGGTGGAGGTGACGAACAGGACCGGCGGATACCCGGCTCCGCTCCGGACGTTCTGATACGGCGAGTACTTCCCGATGAAGTCCCATTCCGCCGGGTCGTCGGGGTCGCCGTACTCGGCCATCCACGACGCTCCCGCGAGGAGCTTGTGGTAGCGCTTCATGTCCAGCAGCGGCACCTGGCTGACGATGGCGCCGAACAGGTGCGGATAGCGCGTGAGCATGACGCCCATCAGCAGCCCGCCGTTGCTGCCGCCCTGGATGCCGAGGCGGGACGGCTCGCTGATGCCGCGCTCGACGAGGTCGGCGGCGACGGCCGAAAAGTCCTCGTAGACCTTGTAGCGCTTGGCTTTGGTCACCGAGGTGTGCCAGTCCGGCCCGTATTCCCCGCCGCCGCGGATGTTCGCGACGACGTAGGTGCCGCCGCGCGAGAGCCAGCCACGGCCGATCACGCCGCTGTAGCCGGGGGTCAGCGAGACTTCGAAGCCGCCGTACCCGGTCAGGAGCGTCGGCCCGCCTTCGGCGCCGGAGGGACGTACGACGAAGTACGGGATCTTCGTGCCGTCTTCGGACGTCGCGAAGTACTGCGAGACCGTCATGCCTTCGCTGTCGAAGAACGACGGGGCACGCTTGAGGACTTCGACGTCGCCGCCGACGTGCCCGTACTTCAGCGTCGACGGCTGGGTGTAGCCGCTGGAGTCGAGCAGGTACTCGTCGCTGACGTCGGGGTCGGTGCCGGTGATCTGCGCCGTGCCCAGGTCCGGGGCGCCGGCGAGCGGCTGGGAGGACCAGCCGTCGGACGGCGTGAGCACGCGCAGCTCGGTCCGGACGTCGGACAGCGTCGAGAGCAGCAGGTGGTTGTGCGTCCACACCCAGTACTCCAGGGACGTGTGCGCGTCCGGCGTGAAGACGGTCGTGAAGGCGCGCTCGCCCGCCATGAACGCGTCGAAGCCGGAGGCGAGCAGGGTGCCGGCGGGATACGTCGTGCCTTCGACGGTCCATTCCGAACGAAGCCGGATCAGCAGCCATTCACGGTGCGAGGACGTCTGCGCGTCTTCGGGGACCTGGATCCGCTCCAGTCCGCCGGGCGTCCGGAGGTACCGCTCCGTGCGGTAGAAGTCGATCGACCGGTAGACGAAGTCGCGCTCCCAGCCCTCGGTCGGGTCGTGGTGGGCGGACACCGAAACGTCGTCCGGCTTGCCCTCGAAGACCACCGTCGCCTCTTCGAGCGGGGTGCCGCGCCGCCATTCCTTCGCCAGCCTCGGATAGCCCGAACTGGTCAGCGTCCCGGTGCCGAAGTCGGTGCCGATGTAGACGTGGTCGCGGTCGATCCAGCCGATCCGGGTCTTGGCCTCGGGGACGAAGAACCCGTCCTCGACGAAACGGCGCTCGTCGAGGTCGTACTCGCGGACCACGGTCGCGTCGGCACCGCCGCGCGACAGTTCCACCAGCGCGCGGTGATAACCCGGACGGAGGACGGCCGCGCCCTGCCACACCCAGTTCTCGCCGTCGGCCTCGGCCAGCGCGTCGACGTCGAGCAGGAGCTCCCACTCCGGCGTGTCGAGCCGGTATTGCTCGAGGGTGGTGCGGCGCCACAGGCCGCGGGGATGGGCCGAGTCCTGCCAGAAGTTGTACAGGTATTCGCCGCGGCGCCGGACGTACGGGATCCGGTCGTCGGCGTCGAGGACCTCGCGGACCTCGTCGCGGATCCCGGCGAACCGGTCACCGGTGGACAGTTCCGCCAGGGCCTCGTCGTTGCGGGCTCGCACCCAATCCAGCGCTTCCTCGCCGGTCACGTCTTCCAACCACAGGTACGGGTCCTCGTCACTCATGCCGACAGTCTCTCCGGGACTTCCGTCCCGGCGCCACCAAGTGCCCGTTTCGGCGCGTGTCTTCGCCTGGCCCGGCCCCGCTCCGTATGCTGATGGCTCGCACGTTTGGGGGACATCATGACCGCGCCATCGCCGCCTCGTCCCGAAAGCCCCCGGAACACGGGCGCCGCGGTGATCGGCCTGCTCATCGTCGCGGCCTTGACCACCACCGGGATGGCGATGGCGGGCGGACCCCGGAAGATCGACGGCCAGGCGCTCCCGGTGTCCGGCGCGTTCACCTCGGAAGGGGCCAAGGCCCCGGCCGGGACCGCGCGGCCCGCGCCCAAGGAGGTGCGGGAACTGGAGACGAACCCGCTGCTGGCCGAAGGGATCGCCCTCGGCGCGGTCACCTGCCGCCTGCCGTCGATCAGCCGTGACCCCGCGAAGCTGGAGACGTACTACAAGACCTTCGCCTCCTGTCTCGCCGAAGCCTGGAAACCCGCGCTGGACCAGGCGAACGAGCCCAACCTGACGGCGACCGTGCAGGTGACGCTGCCCGAGACCAGCGCCTGCGGGAAGGCGCCGAGCGAGAACGAGGCCGTCGCCTACTACTGCGGCGGGGACACCACGATCTACGCGCCGACCCAGTGGATGCTGGGCGACGCGGGCCTCGAACGGTCCCGGCACCTCGCGACGATGGCCCACGAATACGGGCACCACGTCCAGCGCTCCAGCGGGATCCTGTCGGCGGCCGCGGAGAAGATGTCGTCGCCGGACGAGGACTCCCCGGCGGACAAGGAACTGGTCCGCCGCATCGAACTCCAGGCGAACTGCTTCGGCGCGCTCGCCCTCGCGGCCGCCGCCGGCCGCGGTTCGATCAGCAGGTCGCTGGCCGACGCGGCGCTCGCCGACTACGGCCGCGCCGACGACAGCGACACCCACGGCAGCCGCCGTAACCAGCTGAAATGGGCGAAGGCCGGGTTCTCCGGCAAGACGACGTCGGCGTGCAACACCTGGGCCGCTCCTGCTACGGATGTCAAATGACCGACGACGTGATGGCCGAGATCAACACCGGCCTCCAGCTGCACATCTCCGGTGACCGGGCGGGCGCGCGCGAGAAGTTCGCGGCGCTGTGGGAGCGGATCGGCGAGGACGGAGACCCGCTGCACCGGTGCGCGCTCGCGCACTACATGGCCGACGTCTGCGACGACCCGGCCGACGAACTCTCCTGGGACCTTCGCGCGCTCGCGGCGGCCGATTCGCTCACCGACGAACGCGCCCAGGAGTATCACGCGACCCTGGCCGTGCGCGGGTTCTATCCGTCGCTGCACCTGAACCTCGCGGAGGATTACCGCAAACTGGGTGATCACGAGGCCGCGAAGACCCACTTGGAGCTCGGGCGGGGGACCCTCGGCGCGCTGGGTGACGACCCTTACGGCCTGGGGATCATCGAGGCGTATCGCGCGCTCGCCACCCGGCTGGGTATCGAAACGGACTCTCCGGACTTTCGCGCGGGCCGGTGAGGCCATAACCTGGAGTGACTCAGGTCACCCATCCGGGAGGAGCGCGTATGCGGATTTCCGATCTGTTGCGGAACAAGGGGGCGGCCGTCGCGACCGTCTCGCCGGAGACGAACGTAACCGAACTGCTCGAGAGACTCGCGGAGCACAATGTCGGCGCGCTGGTGGTCGTCGACGCCGAGGGCGGGATCGTCGGGATCGTCTCCGAACGGGACGTGGTGCGCCGGCTCAACGAGCGCGGGCCCCAGCTGCTCGACGGATCGGTGGCCGCGATCATGACGAAACTGGTCGCCAGCTGCACCCCCGAGGACTCGGTCGACCAGCTGTCGGTCCTGATGACCGAACGCCGGATCCGGCACGTCCCGGTCCTGGTGGACGGCAGGCTCGCGGGGATCGTGAGCATCGGCGACGTCGTGAAGACGCGGATGGAACAGCTGGAGAAGAGCCAGGAACAGCTGGAGGCTTACATCTCGCAGGGCTGATCCACCTCGCTCAAGTGCAATGAAGGGGCCTTTCATAGCAAAATTTGCTATGAAAGGCCCCTTCATTGCACTTGAGGGGGCTACTCGCGCCACCCCGAAAGCTCCACGCCCTTCGCGACGTCCACTCGGTATCCGAGCGTCACGACGCCCTTCGCGCCCGGAGCGAGCGTCAGCCGCCAGGTGAACTCACCCAGCTCGGTCCGCTCCACCGGATCCGGCACGGTGCGGACGTCCCGGACCGTGATCGCGTCGTCCCGGGAGACCGGCGCCTGGTCCAGCACGGTCACGACGGCTTCGCGCGGGCTGTGGTTGGTGAGCGTGGTGGTGTAGGCGGCCTCCCGCTTGCGGACGCCGGACAGCGTCGCCTTGCTCGCCGTGCGGTGCGTGAGTTCGCGGTCGACGCGGATCCGGTCGTCCACGCCGAGGGCGAGTTCGAGTTCCTCGCCCGGCGCCCAGACGTCGAGCCGCGTGGTGCCGACGAACTCCGTCTCATGGAACACCGACGCCTTCCCCGGCCGCAGCGTGTGCTCCGAGGTGTTGACCACGGTCGCCCGCAGGAACGCCTCCGGCGACGCCGCCGGAGCGGTGATGTAGCCCAGTTTCGCCGTCAAGTCCAGCTGCGCGAGCGTCGTGCGGTGGCCCTGCGCGCCCGAGGGCACCGCCACCGGGCGTCCCGGCCGGTAGGTGACCGCGGTGGTGCCTTGCTCGACGGACGCGGTCCGCACCGCCATCGCGGGCGCGGCCGGCGCCGCCATGCCCACCGACTCCGGGATCCCGCCGCCCGCGGGCGACGCTCCGCCGTACGCGGCGCGCGCCATCAGCGGCTGGACTGGCCGCACGCGGTCGAGGAACCACGGTTCGAGTTCCGGCACCTCCACGGTGTTCGCCGGCCGTGCCGTCGACAGGGCCAGCTCGCATTCCGGCCAGTCCTCCCCGGTGTGCTGGGTGATCCGCCCGTACCAGGTCACCGCGACGTCTTCCCCGCGCACGCGGACGTCGTAACCCGGTTCCCAGCTGGCGTTGGCGACCACATAGGACAGTTCGAGCCCGATTTCCGCGCCCTCCTCCTGGCCTTCCAGCTCGACCGTGACCGTCGCGCTGTCCACTTCGGACGTCCCCTGTTTCGCTTCGATCTCCCGGTCCAGCGCCTTGAGGTCGTCACGGAGCCGGGCGAGGCGGATGCCGAGTTCTCGGCGTTTCCCCAGTGCCTCGGCCAGTTGGGTGCCGAGCGCGTCGGTGACCTCCGCGACCCGGGGCGGTTCCGCCGTGCCCGCGGCCAGCGCCTTCGCGAAACTCTTCCCGCTGCGCGTCGCCAGCCCGGTCAGCAGATCGACTTTCGCGGTTTCCGCGGAGACCGCGTCCGCGACCTCGTCGACCACGGCCTGATCGGTCCGCCGTCGCTCGGTCAGTGTGCGCAGCGACGCGTCCGCGGGCACGGGGTGGCGCTCGACGGTGACGTCGACCCCGGCGATGATCGCCGGTCCGGAACCGGTGACCCGGACCGAATCGGTGTCCAGGTTCCACGGCAGGCCCGCGAAGGCGAAGCGGGTTTCCCCGTCGAGGCGTGCCGACGCCCGCCTCGTGATCCGGGCATGGTGCGGATAGACGGTGACGGCGACGATCGGGGCTTCCACGGTGCTCGGCATGCCTCCGACGTTAGTCTCTTGACACCCGTTCGGGGGGCCGGAAACCTCAGCTGGGTCTTGCCCGCCCGCCTTTGGGGGTCACGTGAGAGTCGCCAGACTCGCCGCCTTGTTCACCGCCGTCCTGGTCCTCCCGGCGACGGCGCTGCCCGCTCAAGCCGACGCGCCGCCGACGCCGGTTTTCAAGGACGGCCAGGCGCAGCCGGTGTTCGACCCGGCGGACGTCATCCGGGAGAACGTGTGGGTCACCGCACCGGTCGACAGCGACCATGACGGCAAGGACGACCTCGTGCACGCGGAGGTCGTGCGGCCCCGCGCGACCCAGCAGGGCATGAAGGTCCCGGTCGTCTACCAGGCCAGCCCGTACTACGCGGGCGGCAACGACGTCGCGAACCACAACGTCGACGTGGAGCTGTACGTGCCCGGCGCCAAGCGCGCCCCCGCGGGCCCGAAGATCGCGACCAAGACCGTCGGCCCGAACCCGGCGCCGATCAACTGGAGCTACCAGAACTACTTCGTCGCCCGCGGTTTCGCCGTGGTGTACGGGGAGTCGCTCGGCAGCGGCCAGTCCACCGGTTGCCCGAGCACTGGCGACGTCAACGAGACCATCGGCGCCAAGTCCATTGTGGACTGGCTGAACGGCCGCGCGACGGCGCGTGACGCGGCGGGCAAGGCCGCGGTCGCCGACTGGAGCACCGGCAAGACCGGCATGATGGGCGTCTCCTACAACGGGACGCTGCCCAACGCGGTGGCCAGCACCGGCGTCAAGGGACTGGAGACGATCGTCCCGATCGCGGCCATCTCCAGCTGGTACGACTACTACCGCAACGACGGCGCCGTCGTCGCGGCCGGCGGTTTCCAGGGCGAGGACGCCGACGTGCTCGCGGACTACGTCCACACCCGTCAGGATCGCGCCGTCTGCCGTCCCCTCATCGACAAGATCGCCGTCGACCAGGACCGGGTGACCGGTGACTACAGCCCCTTCTGGGACGTGCGCAACTACCGCAACGACGTGAGCAAGGTGCGCGCGTCGGTGCTCGTGGTGCACGGCCTCGGCGACTGGAACGTCAAGACCGACCAGGGCACCCGCTGGTACGAAATGCTCAAGGCGCACGGCGTCGAGCACAAGATCTGGCTGCACCAGGCCGGGCACGCCGACCCGATGAGCCTCCGCCGCGACGTCTGGCTCACCACGCTGAACAAGTGGATGTCGCACTACCTCTACGGCATCGACAACGGCATCGAGCGCGAGCCGAAGGCCACCATCCAGCGCGAGGACAAGTCGTGGGTGGACGAGCCCGAGTGGCCGCTTCCCGGCACCCAGGACGTGAAGCTCTACCCGTGGCCCGGTGGCTCCTCGAAGGGCAAGCTCGACACCCGCAACCCCGTGCCGGGCAAGGCCACCGTCGAGAAGCTGGCCGACGACGCGAGCAAGACCGTCGAACAGCTCGCCAACGCGGCCTCGTCGGGCAACCGGCTGCTGTACTCGACCACCGCGGCGAGCCAGCCCGTCCGCCTCTCCGGCACGGTGAAGGCCGACCTCTCACTGTCCTTCGACAAGCCGGCCGCGAACGTGACGGCGGTGCTCGTCGACCGGGCCCCGAACGGGTCGGCGAAGGTGATCACCCGCGGCTGGACCGACCCGCAGAACCGGCGCGACCCCGCCAAGACCGACCCGATCACCCCTGGTGAGAACTACAAGGTCGAGGTGGAACTGGTCGCGAAGGACTACCTGCTCGCGGCCGGGCACAAGATCGAGTTCCTGGTGGCCTCCAGCGACCACGACTACACGCTCCGGCCGAAGCCGGGCGCGGGTGTCTCGGTCGAGCTGAACCGGACTTCGCTGGTGCTGCCGGTGGCGGGAGGCAAGCCCGCGCTGCGCGCCGCCTTCGGCTGAGTCCGTCCGTCCTCCGGATGCCACGTCCCGCCCGGGGCGTGGCATCCGGCGTTTTCGGGGAAAATGCCGACCGGACCTCGCGCTTGTATGGAAAATGTATTTCCTCCGGCTTTGCTCGGCGAGTCCGGCTTCCCCACCCGATGGAGGTCTCCATGTCCAGGTTGCGCCGCTTCGCAGTGCTCGCCGCGGCGGCTGTCGTCCCCGCGCTCGGCCTGACCCTCGCCGGTACGACGCAGGCGTCGGCCGCCCCGAACTTCCAGGTCCCGTTCAAATGCGGTGTCACGGTCACGGCCGCCACGTTCAGCGGGCACAGCCCGGCCAACTCGGTCGACTTCCAGAAGTCGGGGATCACCGGGATGCCGGTGGTGGCCGCGGCGGGCGGCACCGTCAGCCGGGTCGCCAACGAAGGCAGCACGAGCTATGGGCGCTGGGTCGAGGTCGACCACGGCGGCGGCTGGACCACCCGGTACGCGCACCTTTCGACGCAGTCGGTGTCGGTCGGCCAGGCCGTCAGCCTCGGCAAGCAGCTCGGCACGGCAGGCGCCACCGGCGGTGTGACCGGTCCGCACCTGCACTTCGAAGAGCGGCTCAACGGTGTCGCCCAGAAGGCGAAGCTGAACGGCGTCGCGGTGCCTTACTACGGCCACACCAACTTCACCAGCAAGAACTCGTGCGGCGGCAACCCGTACGAGGCCACCGAGGTGTGCGGCAGCGGGTTCTCCGTCGTCGACTCGCAGGCGCTCGCCGGTGGCTCCGGCACCGCGTACCTGCTCTACAACGCTTCGACCAAGTCCAACTGCGTGACCACGTTGAAGGCGGTTTCGCTCGGCACCGCGTCGCCGGTGTCGGCCTTCCTCGAAGTCCAAGGTTCGGCTCGCACCACCGACTCCGGCAGCTTCACCTACTACGCCGGACCCGTGAAGAAGACGGCCGCCTCGACCTGCGTCAAGTGGGGCGGCTCGGTCGGGGCGAACGCCTACGAGAGCCCGTTCGAACACTGCGACTGACCCCGCGGGGCCGGGCACTGTAGATCACCCCACCGACAATCCGGCGCCCCCGGGGCCGGTCCCGGTGGCGGTTGTCCACAACGGTCCCGGCTGTCCACAGATGTGTCCCGCCCCCACCCAGCGGCCCCATTCCCGCCGCAGGGTGGGGGCATGACCACAACCACCACGACCGGCAGGACCAAGGTCGATCTGAAGGATCCGGCGGACCTGCTCGCCGCGATCCCGTACATCCTCGGGTTCCACCCCGAGAACTCCGTCGTCGTCTTCGGGCAGAAGGGGCCGGACCGCAAGAGCCAAGGCCTCACGATGCGCGTGGACCTTCCACCGCCCGGCCTGGAGAGAGACCAGGCGCGAGACCTCGCTGTCCGGCTCGCCGTCACCGATCACACCGGTGCCACGGTGGCCGTCGTCGGCGGCGGTTCCCCGAACCCGTCCGGGCGGCCACCTCGCCGCCGTTTCCTCCGTCGCCTGGAATCCTCGCTCGCCGAATATGGCATCCCGTTGTTGCACTCGCTGTGGGCACCGTCCATCACCGAGGGCGCGCGATGGCGGTGCTATCGCGACACGGACTGCGGCGGCGTCCTGCCCGACCCTCGCAAGTCGATGGCCGCCGCGGTCACCACCAGCGAAGGCCAGGTCACCCACGAGAGCAGGGCGGATCTGGAGCGCCTTTTCGCGGCCGGTCCACCGGAGACGCTCGCGCGCCGTGGCGACATCCTGAGCAGGATGGCCGATCCGCCCTGGGGAAAGGACGACCTCGTCGAGGCGGGGCTCGCCGAGGTGAGCGCCGCGCTGGCCCGTGCCGGGCGGGGCGACGAGGTGATCACCGACGAGCAGGCCGTCCGGCTGGCGTGGGCGCTCTCCCTCGTCGAGGTCCGGGACGCCTGCCTGCTCACCGCGGCCCCTGTGGGCTCACCCTTGGCGCGCGCCGCGGAGGACCTCTGGCTCCGTCTCGCACGCGAGCTGCCCGAACCGGAATCCGCCGAGGCACTGTGCCTGAAGGGGCACGCGGCCTACGTCCGCGGTGACCTGACCATCGCCAACATGGCGCTGGCCAGGGCCCGCGAAGTCGATCCGGAACACCGGATGGTCAGACTGCTGACAGCCGCTCTGGACGGGATGCTGCCTCCGTCCGAAGTGGCCGAAATGGTGCTGCGGCGACAGGACGAAGAGCCGCCCGCGTTCTGGCTCAGACCGCCTGGCGGGACTGAGTGAACGCCCACGCGTCGGCCACGATGCCGTCGAGGTCGGTGCGCTCCGGCTTCCAGCCGAGTTCTTCGCCCGCCCGCTCGCTGGAGGCCACCAGCACCGACGGGTCACCCTCGCGGCGCGGCGCGACCGCGGCGGGGATCTCGTGACCGGTGGTGCGGCGGCACGCCTCGATCACCTCGAGCACGGAGAAGCCGGTGCCGCTGCCGAGGTTGTAGATGCGGTGCTCGCCGTCGACGGCGTGCTGCAGGGCCAGCAGGTGCGCGTCGGCGAGGTCGACCACGTGGATGTAGTCGCGGATGGCGGTGCCGTCCGCCGTCGGGTAGTCGTCACCGAAGACCTGGATCCGCTCGCGGTCCCCGGTGGCGACCTGGAGCACGAGGGGGATCAGGTGGGTTTCGGTGGTGTGCCGCTCGCCGAAGGAGCCGTAGGCGCCGGCGACGTTGAAGTAGCGCAGGCTGACGGCGGCGATGCCGTGGGCACGAGAGAACGAGGTGATCGCGTGGTCGATGGCCAGCTTCGTCGCGCCGTAGGTGTTCGTCGGCCGCGTCGGCGCCGTCTCCGGGATGGGGGAGGACTCGGGCTCGCCGTAGGTGGCCGCGGTGGAGGAGAACACCAGCCGCTTCGTGCCGTGGTCGCGCATCGCTTCGAGCAGGCGAAGCGTGGTCAGGACGTTGCCCTCCCAGTACTTCGCCGGATCCGTCATCGACTCGCCGACCAGCGACTTGGCGGCGAAGTGCAGGACGCCGTCGAAACCGTCGCCGAGGAGGCGCCGAGCGACCTCGGCGGCGTCACCCTCGATGAAGGTGGCGTCCGGGTGCACCGCGTCGGCGTGCCCGGTGGAGAGGTCGTCGACCACGGTGACGTCGTGCCCGGCCTCGATGAGACGGGCCGCGCAGACACTGCCCACATAACCGGCTCCGCCCGTCACCATCAGCTTCAGGGTCTTGGTCGGTTCGTCGGTCACGTTGGCGCCTTTCTACTGCGGATCCGGTCGCGGCCCAGTGTCCTCGCCCCCGGGCACACGGCACGCCCGGGGGTCTCGCGACCGCGAGCCCTACAGCTCGTCGCGGCCCGCGCCGCGCGAGGGCACCGCGGTGAAAAGCCTGGGGTGGCGCAGATCCGCCGCCTCGTACGCCGCCTTCACCGCGCGTCCGACGACGTCCACATCGGACTCCCGGACGAGGGCGATCGCCGAGCCGCCGAAACCGCCGCCGGTCATCCGCGCGCCGAGCGCCCCGGCCTCGCGGGCCGAATCGACGGCGAGGTCGAGTTCGCGGGTGGAGATCCGGTAGTCGTCGCGCATGCTGACGTGCGAGGCGTCCAGCTGGGGGCCGATCTCGGTGATCCGGCCGGCGCGCAGCAGGTCCACGGTGTCGAGGACCCGCTGGTTCTCCGTCACCACGTGGCGCACCAGCGGCACCAGCTCGTCCGGCAGCTTCGCGAGCGCGGTGTCGAGCCCGTCGACGCCGATGTCCCTCAGCGCTTTCACTTCGAGCAGTTCCGCGGCGCGTTCACAGCCCCGCCGGCGTTCGCCGTAGCCGCCCTCGGCGTGCGAGTGCTTCGTGCGGGTGTCCATGATCAGGATCCGGACGCCGGACTCCTCCAGCGGGAACGGCACCTGTTCCAGCTCGCCGGAACGGACGTCGAGGAAAAGCACGTTCGATTCCGTGCAGCACAGGGACGCGGTCTGATCGAGCAGGCCGGTCGGCGCCCCGACGAAGTCGTTCTCCGAACGCTGCACCCAGCGGGCCACCTCGTGCAGGCTCGGCGCCCCCGCGCCGGTCCCCGGGGTGATGCCCGCCAGCCCGAGGAGGGCGAGAGCGACAGCGCATTCGAGAGCGTGGGAGGAGGACAGTCCCGCCCCCGAGGGCACGTCCCCCGCGATCGCCACGTCCGCGCCGGCGCCGAGGCCCTGGTCTCGCAGCACCCAGGCGACACCCGCCGGGTACGCGGCCCACCCCTCGACCGAGCCGGGCTTCAGATCGCCGATGGTGAGCGGGCCCGATTCCTGGACCCGGCCGTCCGAGCCGAGCGTGGCCACGGTGAGCACGCCGTCCTCGCGCGGGGTCGCCGCGGCGGCGAGCCGGTGCGGGAGGGCGAACGGCAGCACGAACCCGTCGTTGTAGTCGGTGTGCTCGCCGATCAGGTTCACCCTGCCAGGCGCCGACCAGACCCCGGCCGGAGCCCGGCCGTGGAGGGTCCGGAAGGTCGCCGCGGCGTCGGACGCGGCGCTCACCGGGCCTGCGCCAGCACGGCGTGCAGGGCCGAAGTGGCCACCAGGGCGGTGTTGCTGCCACCGGTGACCTCGATGGTCCCGCCGGGAGCCGCCTTGCCGACCTTGACCCGGCTGCCGGGCACGATGCCGACCGACTTGAGCTCGGTCATCAGCGTCTCGTCCAGCTGAACGTGCTCGGCGATGCGGCGGATCTCGACTTCGCCGCCACCCATCCGGGCGAATTCGTCGAGCCGCACGAGGTCGGCTTCGGCCGGCGGGGCGGGATCGCCGTCGCCGAGCTTGTCCAGTCCCGGGATCGGGTTGCCGTAGGGCGAGGTGGTGGGGTGGTCGAGCAGCTTGACCAGCTTGCGCTCGACGGCCTCGCTCATCACGTGTTCCCAGCGGCAGGCCTCGTTGTGGACGTGCTCCCATTCCAGGCCGATGACATCGACCAGGAGGCGCTCGGCCAGCCGGTGCTTGCGCATGACCGCGATGGCGAGCTCGCGCCCGTGCTCGGTCAGCTGGAGGTGCCTGTCGTCCGCGACGACGACCAGCCCGTCCCGTTCCATCCGCGCGACGGTCTGGCTCACGGTCGGGCCGCTCTGCTGCAGCCGCTCCGCGATCCGGGCCCGCAGCGGGACGACACCTTCTTCTTCGAGCTCGTAGATCGTACGCAAGTACATCTCTGTGGTGTCGATGAGATCGTTCACGCTGTCCCCTTCGTCCGCGTTGCTCATCGTAGTCGCTGGCACTGACAGCGACGCAGGCGTGGGGACAACAAGCGCCGTGCCGGGAAAAGTCCCCCAAGCTGGGCGCGGAGCCGTCAGTCGCGGGAAGATGGCCGCATGCGCCCCATGATCACCACCAGCGAACTCGCCGCGCAGCTCTCCGGCCCGGATTCTGCACGCTCCGTAGTCCTCGACGTCCGCTGGCGGCTCGCGGGCCCGCCCGGCGCCGATTCCTATCGTGAGGCGCATCTCCCGGGAGCGGTGTACGTCGACCTCGACAAGGCGCTCGCCGGAGAGCCGGGTGACGGCGGACGTCATCCGCTGCCCGAAGCGGAGACCCTGCAGCGGCATCTGAGGGCGGCGGGGGTCCGCGCCGGGCACCCGGTCGTGGTCTACGACGACTCCGACGGGTCGGTCGCGGCCCGGGCGTGGTGGCTGCTGCGCTGGGCCGGGCACGCCGAGGTCGCCGTGCTGGACGGCGGGTTCGCCGCCTGGGCCGAGGAAGAGCGCCCGCTCACCACCGAGGTCCCCTCGCCCGAGGAAGGGGACCTCGTCGTCGAACCCGGTGGCATGCCGGTGCTGGACGCGACCGGGGCCGCCACGCTCGCCAGGGACGGGCTGCTCTTCGACGCCAGGGCGAAGCCGAGGTACGCGGGGGAGACCGAGCCGATCGACCCCCGCGCCGGGCACATCCCCGGCGCGGTCAACGCCCCCTTCTCCGGGCATCTCGCGGAGGACGGCCGCTGGCGCGACGCCTCGGAACTGGCCGAGCGGTTCGAAGGATTCGGCGTGACACCGGAGACGCCGGTCGGTGTCTACTGTGGATCGGGCGTCACCGCGTCGTCCGTCGTGCTCGCGCTCGAGGTCTCCGGTCACCCGGAGCCCGCGGCGCTGTACGCGGGTTCGTGGTCGCACTGGTCCCGCGATCCGGAGCGCCCGGTGGCCACGGGGGACCTCCCCGGCTGACCCGCGGCGTCTGGAACGGGGGCACTGGCCGCGATCGGGCACTAGAGTTCGCACCATGCGAGCACCGGCCGTCGTATGGGACTCCTCGCTGCTGGGTTACGACCTCGGCGGCGAGCATCCGTTCAACCCGGTGCGGCTCGAACTGACCATCCGGCTCGCCACCGGACTCGGCGTGCTCGACGGGGTCGAGCTGCTCGTCCCCGACGCCGCGGGCGAAGACGAGCTGCGCCGTGTCCACCTGGACGAGTACATCGAGGCCGTGCGGCGGGCGCCGATGACCGGTGCCGATTTCGCGCACGGGCTCGGCACCGAGGACAACCCGGTTTTCACCGGCATGCACGAGGCTTCCGCGCTGGTCGTCGGCTCGACGCTGCTGGCCGCGCGCAAGATCGCCGACGGCGAGGCGACCAGGGCGGTGAACATCGCCGGCGGGCTGCACCACGCGATGCCGGGCAAGGCGTCGGGCTTCTGCGTCTACAACGACTGCTCGGTGGCGATCTCGTGGCTGCTGGACCACGGCTTCGACCGCGTGGCCTACGTCGACACCGACGTCCACCACGGCGACGGCGTGCAGACGGCGTTCTACGACGACCCCCGGGTGCTGACCGTTTCGCTGCACCAGCACCCGTTCACGCTGTGGCCGGGCACGGGCTATTCGGCGGAGATCGGCAAGGGCGGGGCCGAGGGCACCGCCGTCAATCTCCCGCTGCCGCCCGGTACCCGCGACGGCGGCTGGCTGAGGGCGTTCGAGGCGGTGGTGCCGTCGCTGCTGGAGCAGTTCCAGCCGCAGATCCTCGTCACCCAGTGCGGCGTCGACTCGCACGAGGAAGACCCGCTGGCGGATCTCTCGCTCTCGGTGGACGGTCATCGCGCCATCTACCGGCGGCTGCGGGAACTGTCCGAAGCGCACGCCGGTGGCCGCTGGATCGCCGTGGGCGGCGGGGGTTACCAGCTGATCCGGGTGGTGCCGCGGTCCTGGACCCATCTGCTCGCCACCGTGCTCGATCGCGACGTCGACCCGGCGACGGCGTTGCCGCCGGACTGGGTCGCGTCGATCTCCCGGGCGGCGCCGAAAGCCGAGATCCCGCCCGGCATGTCCGACGGCCGTGACACCACCTTCGTCCCGTGGGGGGACGGGGCGGACGAACCGGTCGACATCGCCATCCGCGACACCCGCCGCGCGATCTTCCCGCTGCACGGCCTCGATCCGGACGATCCGAGGGACTGACATGGCCACTGGAAACACCGCGGATGCCAAGCGCGACCCGTACGACTTCCCGCGCGAGTGGGAGGCCGACGTCCTGCTCTCCGACGGCGGCACGGTGCACCTGCGCCCGGTGATCCCCAGCGACGCCGAAGGCCTCGTCGCCTTCCACGGCCGGTTGTCCGAACGCACCCGGTACTTCCGGTACTTCGGCGCCTATCCGCGGATCCCGCAGCGGGACCTCGAACGGTTCTCCGTCGTCGACCACCACGACAGGGTCGCCTTCGTCGCGCTGCTGGGCGACGACATCGTCGCGGTCGGCCGCTACGAGCGGCTCGACCAAGGGCCGTCGGCCGAGGTCGCGTTCGTCGTCGACGACGCCCACCAGGGCCGCGGGCTCGGGTCGATCCTGCTGGAACACCTGGCCGCCGCCGCTTCGGAATCCGGGCTGCGCCGTTTCGTCGCCGAAGTGCTCGCCGAGAACGCGGCGATGGTCCGCGTGTTCCGCGACGCGGGCTACCAGGTCAGCCGCGAGATCGAAGAGGGCGTGCTCCATCTGGAATTCGACATCGACCCGACCGAGGAGTCCCTCGCGGTCGCCCGGTCCCGGGAGCAGGCCGCCGAGGCGCGCAGCGTGCACAACCTGCTGCATCCGAAGTCCGTCGCGGTGATCGGCGCGTCCACCGACCCGACGAAGATCGGCTACGTCGCCCTCACGAACCTGCTGAGCGCCGACTTCGCCGGCACCGTCTACCCGGTCAACCCCGAGCACAAGTCCGTGCGCGGCGTCCGCGCGTATCCGTCCGTCGTGGACATTCCCGACGCCGTCGACCTCGCGGTGGTGGCCGTCCCGGCCGAGGCCGTCGAGTCCGTTTTGGACGGTGCGCTGGCCAAGGGCGTCAAGACTCTCTTGATCGTCTCCGGCGGGTTCGCCGAAGCCGGACCGCACGGGCTGCACGCCGAGCTGAGGCTGGTCGGGGAAGCCAGGGCGCACGGGATGCGCGTCGTCGGCCCGAACGCGCTGGGCGTGCTCAACACCGACGCCTCGGTCCGGCTCAACGCCACCCTCGCACCCCGCCTGCCCGCCCGCGGCCACACCGGGTTCTTCTGCCAGTCCGGCGCGCTGGGCACCGCGATCCTCGCCGACGCCGAGGCACGCGGCCTCGGGCTTTCGACGTTCGTCTCGGCGGGCAACCGGGCCGACGTCTCCGGCAACGACCTGCTCCAGTACTGGGAGACCGACCCGGCGACCGACCTCGTCCTGCTGTACCTGGAATCGTTCGGCAACCCGCGCAAGTTCGCGCGGCTCGCCCGGCGGCTGGCGCGGACGAAACCGGTCGTGGCGGTGAAATCCGGCAGGCACGCGGTCCGCCCGCAGCTCGCCGCGACCTCGGCGGAGGTCGACGAGTCCAGCGTCCAGGCCCTGTTCGAGCAGGCGGGCGTCGTCCGCGTCGACACGCTCGCGCAACTCTTCGACACCGCCCTGGTCTTCGCCCACCAGCCGCTGCCCGCCGGGCCGCGGATCGCCATCGTGGGCAACTCCAGCGCCATCGGGTTGCTCGCCGCCGACACCGCGCGGGCGCACGGTCTCCGGCTGACCTCGGACCCGGTCGACGTCGGGCCGCAGGCGAGCCCGGAGGAATTCGCCGCCGCCGTGCGCGAAGCCCTCAACTCCCCGGAGACCGACGCGCTCGTGGTGGTCTTCGTGCCCCCGCTCGCGATCCCGGGCACCGCGTACGCCCGCGCGCTGCGGGAAGCCGTCGTCGAGATGGACAAGAACAAGCCGATCGTGTCGACCTTCCTCGCCGTCGAGGGTGTCCCGGACGAATTGGCCGTGCTGTCCGAGGACGGCGTGCCGACGCGGGGTTCGGTCCCGTCGTACCCCAGCCCCGAACGCGCGGTGAACGCGCTGGCGCGAGTCGTGCGCTACGCCGCGTGGCGGCAGCGACCGCAGGGCAACCTGGTGCGGCCCGCCGGTCTGCACGCCGAACAGGCACAGGTCATCGTCGGTGAACTCCTGGCGGGCGAGGACGGCAAGACGACGCTGCTGTCGGACGACGACGTGGTCCGGCTCCTGGGCTGCTACGGCATCGACGTCGTCCCGTTCCAGGTCGTGACCTCCGCGGAAGAGGCGGTGAAAGCGGCCGAGGACCTCGGGTTCCCGGTCACCCTCAAGGCAGTCGACGAGCGGCTGCGCGGCAGGCCGGACCTCGCCGGGGTGCGGCTCGATCTGTCCTCTTCGGACGGTGTGCGCCGGGCGTACCTCGATCTGCGCGAGATCTCCGGCGACGACGAGGTCTACGTCCAGCGGATGGCGCCCAAGGGCCTGTCGTGCGTGATCGGGCTGCAGGACGACCCGTCGTTCGGTTCGCTCGTGTCGTTCGGGCTCTCCGGGCTGGTCAGCACGCTGCTGGGGGACCGGGCCTACCGCGCCGTCCCGCTCACCGACGTCGACGCCGCCACCCTGCTGCGCGAACCGCGGACCTCGCCGTTGCTCACCGGGTACCGCGGTGACGAACCGGCGGATCTGGCCGCGCTCCAGGACATGGTGCTGCGCGTCGCGGCGCTCGCCGAGGACAACCCCGAGGTCCGCTCGATGACGCTCGACCCGATCCTGGCCTCGCCGGACGGCGCCTTCGTCGCCAACGCCCGGATCGTGCTGGGCCCGCCGCCGACCCGCCCCGACACCGGACCGCGACGGCTGAGGCCGATCAACGCCCCTGCTTGAGTCCGGGCAGCACCACGCCGAACACGCTCACGGCCAGTGGCGCGAGGATCCCGAACGCCGCCGTGACGGGAAGGCGAACAGCACCGCCGACGCCCCGCTCAGCACCGGCCACACCCCGAACTCGCCGGTGTCCGCCAGTGCTTCCTCAGGCGCGTCACACCGTCAGTCTGCCGGGAACGGCGCCGGTCAGGAATCCCACTCCTGGGGCGAGCGAGCGGCGAGATCCGGGTCGTGGCCGGTGAACGACGCTATATCACCCTTGATCGTGTTGTGGAAGGCGGCGACCCGCCCGTCGTGGACGAGCATCGTCTGCACCGCGCGCTGCTCCCCGGCGAGGGGACCCGCCGGGATGGACATCACCGTCTCGGAGTGCACGAGGTCGAATCCGCCGCCGAGCGGGCGGCTCGACACCTGGCGGAGTTCCAGCCTGCTGCCCCGGTAGATGGTGTCGAAGATCTTCTGGCTTTCGCGGGCGATCGTCGCGCGGCCGCGCTGGATGCGGCCGACGACGTCGACGAAATCCACGTCCTCGGCGAAGTTCGCGGCCCACGCCTCACCGTCACCGGCGTTCCAGGCGCGTTCCAGCGACGTGATGATCTCCTCGGTGGTCATCGCTGTCCTCCCTTCTGACGTCTGTCCCCTTGTTTAGCAGGAAGCGGACGCTCGTGTCGCTGCTTCGGTGACGCAGGTACCTGTCGAAGAACGCGCTCAGTTCGGCTCGCTGAACCGCGACGCTCCGCGCCGGGTCGATGGTGCCGACGAACGCGGCCGGGGCGTTGCCCAGCTGGGGCAACAGGGTCTGGTAGTCGGTGAAGCTGAAGTGCTCGCCGTCCGGCAGGCGCGTCTCGCGGGTCCAGCCGCGCTGGTTGCGCTGGAACTCCTGCCAGGACGCGTCCGACGCCGCGCTGTGGTCACCCGCGCTCATCAGCAGGAACGGCCGGTCGAGACCTTCGTCGGCGACGCGGCCGAAGATCCGCCGCGACTGCGAGTGCGCCATGCTGCCGTCGAGATCCGCCCCGGCGACGACGCGCGGGTCCTCCACCATCGTCTCGCCCGCGGTGAACCCGCCCGCGGAGTGGCCGAACATGCCGACCCGGGAAAGCCGAAGCCTGTCGAGGACGAACCGCGTGTCCTGGACACGGGTCTCCATCACGCGCTTCGACACCTCGACGCTCGACGGCGGCAGGGCTTTCTTCTCGACGCGTCCACCGGGGAACTCGACCGCTTCCGCCTCGTGGGTGTGGTTGATCGCCACGACGACGTACCCCTCACTCGCGAGCTGTTCCTGCAGGACGGTGCCGTGCGAACGGGACAAGGTGCCGCCGGGTGAATACAGCACGACAGGCCGCTTCCCGACGATGGCGGGCGCGCCGAGCCGGGAATTCGTGGGAAAGCGGTAGTCGAGGGTGTCCGCCTCGACGCCCAGTTCGACGGCGTCGCCCTCGGCCACGACCTTCGCGACTCCCGGCGCCATGTACGGCGCCTTCGGTTTCCCGCTCGGCAGAGCCGGGTACCGCACGGTGACCATCAGTTCCCTGACGGTGCCGGGAACCCACGGGTCCTGGCGGGAGTGGTCGATCAGGTGCAGGTCGGTACTGCCGACCGCGTACGGGCCGGTCGGCGCCGGCAGGCTCAAGCGGACAGGGGCCGCCGAAGCGGTCGGTGCGAGAAGGACGGCGGGGAGGGCGAGAGCCGTGGCCAGTACACCCATCCTCTGTGGAATTCGTTTCATGGCAACGAACTTAGGGAGCGATCAGCTGTCCGGGCATCGGGAAGATCACCGGTGCCGACCCTGGGATCAGTCCCGGGGGTAGCGGAGCTCCCAGGCGTCTCCGGCGCCGTCCGCGGCCAGTTCCCGTTTGAGCACCTTGTGCGTCGCCGTGCGTGGCAGCTCTTCGATCACCCGAACGAACCGAGGGCGCTGTTTCGGCCCGAGGTCGCCTTGCGCCGCGACGAAAGCGGCGAGCTCACCGGCGTCGACCGGAGACCGGCAGACCAGCGCGGCCATCACCTGGTCGCCCACGCGCGGATCCGGCACCGCGTACACGGCGGCTTCGCGGACGGCGGGATGCCGCAGGAGCGCGCGTTCGATCGGGGCGGTGCCGAGGTTCTCGCCGTCGACGCGAAGCCAGTCGCCGAGCCGTCCCGCGAAGTAGCAGTAGCCGTCCGCGTCGAGGTAGGCCAGGTCGCCGGTGTGGTACATCCCGTCGCGCATCCGGTCGGCTTCGGCGGCCGGATCGCCGTAGTACCCGGCGAAGAAGCCCGGCCCGCCGGTGTTGACCAGTTCGCCGACCGCCTCGGCGGCGTTGAGCAGCTTCCCGGCCGCGTCGAATTCCGCCGGGGGACAGGGTTCCCCGGTCTCCGGATCGAGTACGGCGACGCCGTCGAGCAGCCGGCCGAGTGAGCCGGGCGGGGTGGTGGCGTCCCGGCCGAAGTTCACGCCGCCCTCGGTCGAGCCGAACGCGTCGACCACGTGACAGCCGAAGCGCTTGGCGAAAACGGCGAGGTCGGCCTCCGCGCCTTCGTTGCCGTAGACCAGTTTCAGCGGGTTGTCGGCGTCGTCGTCCCGCTCGGGAGTGGTGAGCACGTAGGACAGCGGCTTGCCGACGTAGTTGGCGTAGGTCGCCCCGAACTTCCGGACGTCGGGAAGGAAACCGGAGGCGGAGAACCGGCGCCGCAGCGCGATCCCCGCGCCCGAGGAGAGCCCGACCGACCAGCCCGCCATGATGGCGTTGGAATGGAACATCGGCATCGCCACGTACGCGGTGTCCTCTGTGGACAGACCGAAGCGGGAGGCCAGCATCTCGCCGGGGTAGGCGACCTTGTCGTGGGTGCACCGGACGGCCTTCGGATCGCCGCTGGTGCCGGAGGTGAAGATCAGCATGAGCAGGTCTTCGGGCTTCGCGGCCACGGGAACGACCGTCTCGGGCGAGGGTTCGAGCTCGCTCAGCGGCCGCACCGGGACGCCTGCCTCGGACAGCAGGGGAAGGTACTTCTCCTCGGCGAACACGAGCTCGCAGTCGGCCAGCGTGACGTCGCGGGCCAGCGCCGCGCCCCGGCGAGTCGGGTTCAAGCCGACCAGCACGTGCCCCGAGAGCGCGGCACCGCCGAGCAGGAACGAGAACTCGGGGATGTTGTCGGCCAGCAGCCCGAAATGCCCGCCGGGCCGCAGGATCCCGTTCAGCGCGGCCGCGTGTCCGGCGCAGGCCCGGACGTGTTCGGCCCAGGTCCATCGCCGGTCCTCGAACAGCAGCCCGGTCGAGCGGTCCTCCGCTCTGGCGAGCAGGAGCTCCGTGACCGTGGGGGTCATGCCGGGTCCGCGGCCAGGAGGTCGCCGAGACCTCGCAGCTGCGCGGTCGCGCCACCCCAGGTGAACTCGAGCCGTTTCGCCGCGACGAAGTAGCGGTGCAGCGTGTGGTCGACGTCGATGCCGACCCCGCCGTGGATGTGCACGGCGGTGTGCGCCACGCGGTGACCCGCCTCCGCCGCCCAGAACTTCGCCGTCGCGACCTCTTCGGCCGACGGCAGGCCCTCGCTCAGCCGCCAGACGGCCTGCCACAACGTCAGCCGGACGGCTTCGACGTCGACGTAGGCGTCGGCGAGCCGCTGCCGCACCGCCTGGAAGCTCCCGATGAGGTGGTCGAACTGCTTGCGTTCCCGCGCGTACTCCGCGGTCAGCTCCAGTGCCCGCTCGACGACGCCGAGCTGCTGCGCGCAGGCACCGATCGTGCCGCGCAGACGCAGCCATTCGCCGATGTCGCCCAAGGAGACCTCGGCCTTGGCACCGGACAGTTCGACGAGCGCCGCGTCGGCGTGGTCGACGGTCCGCTGCGCCGAGACGGTCACCGCGTCCCGGTCCAGCAGGAACACCTGACGGCCGCCGTCGATGGCGGCTTCGACGAGGAACCCGTGCGCGAACGCGCCCGAGGCCACCGCGGTCTGCGCGCCGGTCAGCCGCCAGCCGTCGCCGTCGGCCTCGGCGGTGAACCCGCACGGCACGCCGTAGTCCGGCAGCGCCACCGCGAGGACGTGGTCGCCGCGCAGCACCGGGACGACCCAGCGCTCGGCAAGCCGCCCGTCACCGAATTCGGCGACCGCCGCGGCGCCCATCACGACCGACGTGAGATAGGGGACCGGCGCGACCGCGCGGCCGATCTCGGCCAGTACCGAACACTGCTCCAGCGGCCCGAACCCGCCGCCGCCGACC
The DNA here is from genome assembly GCF_042723255.1 of Amycolatopsis thailandensis. Lineage (NCBI taxonomy): Bacteria > Bacillati > Actinomycetota > Actinomycetes > Pseudonocardiales > Pseudonocardiaceae > Amycolatopsis > Amycolatopsis thailandensis. The sequence continues at coordinate 6,765 of NZ_JBHXJK010000072.1, read as the reverse complement.
GACTGTGGCAGGGCGGCGTCGATCACTCCGGCCTGGGCCAGGGAAGTCCACAGTGGAGCGTCGAACCCGCCGGAACCGTGCGGCCCCAGCACGTCGGGCGTGACCTTGTCCGTCAGGATCCGGCGCGTGAGCGACGCGAGATCCTGCTGCGCTTCGGTGAGCGTGAAGTCCATCGTGTCTCCTAGCGCGTGACGGGCAGGCCGAGGGCGGTCGCGGCGATCATGTCCCGCTGGATCTCGTTGGTGCCGCCGCCGAAGGTGAGGATCAGCGACGAACGGTGCAGCCGTTCGATCCGGCCGCGCAGCAGGGCACCGGGGGAGCCCTCGCGGACCACGGCGCCGGCACCCAGGATCTCCATCATCAGCCGGTACGCCTCGGTCGCGAACTCCGTGCCGAACACCTTGGTCGCCGAAGCCTCCGCCGGGCCGAGGTCGCTGCTCGCGGCCGCCCAGGCGATCCGCCAGTTCCGCAGTTTCAGGTACTCGGCGTGCGTGTGGATCCGCGCCAGGTGCAGCCGGACCCACGGCTGGTCGATGACGCGGGAGCCGTCGGGCAGCTTGGTCGTCTGCGCCCAGGTCCGCACGTCGCGCAACGACGTCTGGATCGGCGCGGCCGAGGTCAGCGCGACCCGTTCGTGGTTGAGCTGGTTCGTGATGAGCGGCCAGCCCTCGTTCTCCCCGGCGACCCGCGAGGTCACCGGCACGCGCACGTCGTCGTAGTAGGTCGCGCTCGTGCCGGGCCCGGCGACCGTGCGCACCTTCGTCCAGGAGAAACCGGGCGCCGACGTCGGCACGATCAGCATGCTCAGGCCCTTGTGCTTGCGGGCCTCGGGGTCGGTGCGGGCGGCCAGCCAGATGTAGTCGGCGTACTCGATCAGGCTCGTCCACATCTTCTGGCCGTTGATGACGTAGTCGTCGCCGTCGCGGACCGCGCGAGTGCGCAGGGACGCCAGGTCGGTGCCCGCGCCCGGCTCTGAGTAGCCGATCGCGAAGTGCAGCTCGCCGGCGGCGATCTTCGGCAGGTAGAACGCCTTCTGTTCTTCGGTGCCGTACCGCATGATCGTCGGCCCGACGGTGTTCACCGTGAGGAACGGGACGGGCACCCCCGCCGCGGCCGCTTCGTCGGTGAAGATGAGCTGATCGAGCATCGGCCGGTCCTGCCCGCCGTACTCGCGGGGCCAGCCGATCGCGAGCCAGCCCGCACTGCCCAGGTCCCGGACGATTTCCTTGTACACCAATCCGTCGCCGTACTCGCCGCCGTCGTCGGCCAGGGCTTCACGGCGTTCGGGGGTCATCAGTCCGGCGAAGTACTCCCGGAGTTCCCCGGCCAGTGCCCGTTGCTCCGGCGTGTAGTCGATCCGCATCCGTCACCTCTGCCGTCGGTGCTCGTTACTGGTGCCATGGCCGCTCGCGGCGGTAGGGTAGAACCTGTTCTAGTTGTACCAGGTGTGGCGGCGAGGAGGGAATATGGAGATCGACGTCGATCGCTCGCTCTGCGAGGCGAACGCGATCTGTGTCGGCTTCGCGCCCGAGGTCTTCGATCTCGACGACGACGAGGAGCTTGTCCTCGAATCGGCCGAAGTTCCGCAGAATCAAGTAGAACGTGTTACTCAAGCCGTAGCGAGCTGTCCGAAAAACGCCCTGCTCATACGCGGTTAGCACCGTTAATTTGGACCTTGCATGTAGCGAGAACAGATTCTAGTGTGTGCGGAGAGGCAAGGAGGCCTGGAGTGAGTTTGGACGGCAAGACGGCCATCGTGACCGGGGCCGGCGCGGGACTCGGCCGGGCCGAGGCGCTGGCGCTGGCCGCGGCGGGGGCGTCGGTGGTGGTCAACGACGTGTCGACCGCCGCGCAGGTGGTCGCCGACGAGATCGAGGCCGAAGGCGGCAAGGCCGTCGCGGTCACCGGCGACGTGTCGGAGTCCTCGACCGCGGACGCGCTGCTCTCCGCCGCCGTCGACCACTTCGGCGGACTCCACGTCCTGGTCAACAACGCGGGCGTGCTGCGCGACCGGATGCTCTTCTCGATGTCCGACGAAGAATGGGACACGGTGCTTCGGGTCCACCTTCGCGGGCACTTCCTGCTTTCCCGCAACGCCGGGGCGTACTGGCGTGAAAAGTCCAAAGTGGACGGCGCGCCGGTGTACGGCCGCGTGGTCAACACCGCGTCGGAGTCGTTCCTGCTCGGCGCCCCCGGCCAGCCGAACTACGGCGCGGCCAAGGCGGGCATCGCCGCGCTCACCGTCTCCACCGCGCGCGGCCTTTCCCGCTACGGCGTCCGCGCCAACGCGATCTGCCCGCGCGCCCGCACCGCGATGACCGAAGCCGTCTTCGGCGCCGACGCGCCGGAAGGGATCGACCCGCTTTCGGTCGACCACGTCGCGCCGTTCGTCTCCTTCCTCTGCTCGCCCGAGTCCGACCGCGTCAACGGTCAGGTCTTCCTCGTCTACGGCGGGATGGTCGCGCTCATGCGGCCGCCGTCGGTGGAGCAGCGGTTCGACACGGTCAACGGGACCTGGACGGTCGACGAGCTCGCCGGAAGCGTGGGCGGCTACTTCGCCGACCGCGACCCGGAACGCATGTTCTCCGCATCCGAAATCATGTCGCTGCCGTGAGGAGATGACGATGGGCAGGCTCGACGGCAAGGTAGCCCTGATCACCGGCGGTGCCCGCGGGCAAGGCGAGGCGGCCGCGCGGCTGTTCGTCGCCGAGGGCGCGCGCGTGGTGATCGCCGACATCAACGACCTCGACGGCAAGAAACTCGCCGCCGAACTCGGCGAAACGGCCGTCTACCAGCATCTCGACGTCGGTGACGAGGCCGAATGGGACGCCGCGATCCAGCGGACGCGGTCCGAGTTCGGGCCGCCGACGGTGCTGGTCAACAACGCCGGCATCCTGCACTTCTCGGAACTCGGGAAGACCACGCTCGCCGACTACGAACGCGTCATGCGGGTCAATCAGATCGGGGCGTTTCTCGGCATGCGCTCGGTCGTTGAACCGATGACCGGGGCCGGAGGCGGCTCCATCGTCAACGTGTCCTCTGTGGAAGGACTCGCCGGGATGCCGTATCTCGTCGCCTACACCGCGAGCAAGTTCGCGATCCGCGGGATGACCAAGGTCGCCGCGCTCGAACTCGGCGCGAAGAACATCCGGGTCAATTCGGTCCATCCCGGCGCGATCGACACGCCGATGGTCGCCGCGGCGGCCGGTGGGCAGAAGATCGACATGTCGTGGGTTGGCAAGAAGGTCGCCTTGGGCCGCGTCGGGCGGCCGGAGGACATCGCGAAACTCGTGCTGTTCCTGGCCAGTGACGACAGTTCGTACAGCACGGGCTCGGAGTTCGTCGCCGACGGCGGCGCGACCGCGACGCACGCCCTCAAGATTTAGCGCGGAGGTGCCGAGAGCAAGGTGAACACCGCCGACGCAATGGGGCGTTGACAGGTGGAGTAGAAACTCGGGCAGGCGACTGGGAGGTTCTGTGGGAGCGACGGTGTCCGTCCCGGGTATGGGTGCGCTCACACAGGTCGGCAGGCTCGCGACCCTGTCGTGGGAGGTCCTGCGGGCGATCTTCAAACGCCCGTTCCAATTCCGCGAATGGATCCAGCAGTGCTGGTTCTTCGCCAGCGTCACCATCCTGCCGACGGCGCTGGTGGCGATCCCGTTCGGCGCGGTCATCGCCCTGCAACTCGGATCGCTGACCCAGCAGATCGGCGCGCAGTCGTTCACCGGCGCGGCGAGCGCGCTCGCGATCGTGCAGCAGGCGAGCCCGCTGATCACCGCGCTGCTGGTGGCGGGCGCGGGCGGCAGCGCGGTCTGTGCAGACATCGGCGCCCGCAAGATCCGCGAAGAGATCGACGCGATGGAGGTCCTCGGGGTCAACCCGATCCAGCGCCTGATCGTGCCCCGGGTCCTGGCCGCCATCGTGGTTTCGGTGCTGCTGAACGGTTTGGTCAGCGTCGTCGGCGTGCTCGGCGGCTACTTCTTCAACGTCGTCATGCAGGGCGGCACCCCGGGCGCGTACCTCGCCAGCTTCAACGCGCTCGCGCAGGTGCCGGACCTGTGGGTCAGCGAGATCAAGGCGCTCCTCTACGGTTTCGTCGCCGGGGTGGTCGCGGCCTTCCGCGGGCTGAACCCGGCGGGCGGGCCGAAGGGCGTCGGCGACGCGGTGAACCAGGCCGTGGTCATCACGTTCCTGCTGCTGTTCCTGATCAACGTCGTGCTGACCGCGATCTACCTGCGGATCGTGCCGCCGAAGGCGATGTGACATGGCGAGCGAACCCGCTGTTTCGGACCGGACGCTCGAGATCATCGCGCGTCCCGGCGCGATGATGGAAGGCTTCGGCGGCCAGCTGTCGTTCTACTTCCGGGCGCTGGCCTGGGCACCGCGCACGATCCGGCGCTACGGCCGCGAGATCTTCCGGCTGCTGACCGAAGTCAGCTTCGGCACCGGTGCGCTCGCGGTGATCGGCGGGACGCTCGGCGTGATGATCGGGATGACGCTGTTCACCGGGCTCATCGTCGGCATGCAGGGCTACTCGGCGCTGAACCAGCTCGGCACGGCCGCGCTGACCGGGTTCATCTCCGCCTACTTCAACACCCGCGAGGTCGCGCCGCTTTCGGCGGGGCTCGCGCTCTCGGCCACCGTCGGCTGCGGGTTCACCGCGCAGCTCGGCGCGATGAAGATCTCCGAGGAGATCGACGCGCTCGAAGTGATGGGTGTGCCGAGCCTGCCCTACCTCGTGACGACGCGGGTGATCGCCGGGGTCAGCGCGGTCATCCCGCTCTACGCCGTCGGCCTGCTCTCGTCCTATCTGGCCTCGCGGCAGATCACCATCTGGCTCTACGGCCAGTCGGCGGGCACCTACGACCATTACTTCACGCTGTTCCTGCCGCCCGAGGACGTGCTCTGGTCGTTCGTCAAGGTGATCATCTTCAGCGTGCTCGTCATCCTTTCCCATTGCTATTACGGCTATACCGCCAGCGGTGGGCCCGCCGGGGTGGGGATCGCCGTCGGCCGCGCGGTGCGGACGTCGATCGTGCTGATCTCGGTTCTCGACTTCTTCCTGAGCCTCGCGATCTGGGGCGCGACGACGACGGTGAGGATTTCCGGGTGAACAGGGGGATTTTGCTGCGGCGGCTCCGGCATCAGGTGCTGGGGCTGGTCTTCCTCGTGGTGGTCGTGCTGTTCTTCGTCACGACCATCGCCTTCTACCAGAAGGCCTTCACCACGGTGACCCTGGTGAAACTGGAGACCGACCGCATCGGCAACCAGATGCGCGAGGGCGCGGACGTCAAGGTGCGCGGGATGGTCGTCGGTGAGGTGCGGTCGATCCAGGCCCACGGTGACCACGCGACGATGGACCTGGCGCTGCAACCGGACAAGACCAAGGTCATCCCGTCGAACGTGTCCGCGAGGCTGCTGCCGAAGACGTTGTTCGGTGAGCGATATGTCGCCTTGCAGATCCCCGAGCGGCCCGAGCGGCACATCGGCGAGGGCGACGTCATCCCGCAGGACCGCAGCAGCAGCGCGATCGAGCTGGAAACCGTGCTCGGGAACGTGATGCCGTTGCTGCAGGCCGTCCAGCCGGAGAAGATGGCCAGCACGCTGAACGCCGTCGCGTCCGCTTTGGACGGTCAGGGCAAGCAGCTCGGCGCGACGATGGCGGGACTTTCGGACTATCTCGGGAAGGTGAACCCGTCGCTGCCCGACCTCAAGGCCGACATCTCCGGGCTGGCCGACGCCGCCGAGATCTACGACAAGGCCGCGCCGGATCTGCTGGCCGCGTTGTCGGATCTGACCACCACGAGCAAGACGCTCGTCGAGAGCCAGCGCGGGCTCGCCGACGTCTACTCGACCGTGACCGCCGCGTCGCTCGACCTGACGAGCTTCCTGAAAGTGAACCAGGACAACCTGATCCGCCTCACCACCAACCTCCAGCCCACGCTGGACGTCCTCGCGAAGTACGCGCCGGAGTACCCGTGCCTGCTCAAGCAGCTCGCCGGGTCGGTGCCCCGCGCGGAACTCGCGTTCGGCAAGGGCACCGCACATCCCGAGGTCAGCCGGGTGACCATCGAGTTCACGCCGAGCCGCGGCAAATACCTGCCCGGCGTCGACGAGCCCAAGTACAACGACAAACGTGGCCCGAGGTGTTATCCGGAGGTTCCGCCGCCGGGCCGCTGGCCGCAGTATCCGCCGGACGGCGCGATCGACGACGGGTCCTCGAAGCCCGCTCCTCCGCGTGACCCGGACGGAAGGCTGCCCTCGAACGGGACCATTCCGGCGGGCGGGAACGCGGGCGGCTCGGTGGTGAACACGCCGGACGAACAACGGCTGATCGACCTGCTCGTGTCGCCGGCGATGGGCACGACGCCGGACCAGGTGCCGAACTGGGGGAGCCTGCTGGTGGGACCGCTGTACCGCGGCGCGGAGGTGGAGCTCCGATGATTGTCACGTCAGCCGCCCGAGCCGGGCTGAAGGGGCCCTTCACCGCATGCGACGCGGTGAAGGGAGCTTTCACCGCGTCTGATGAGGGGAAAGAGTCCTTCAGCAACCACTCACGAGGCGCTGCGTCTCGACCACGTCGCGAAAGCCACTTTCGGGACGTCACGTGTCCCGAAAGTGGCTTTCGCGGCACGCTCGTGGTGGGTCGAGCGGGTGGTGAGTGGCGATTCGGGTTAGAACACGATTTGCCACTCACGACCCAGCCGACGTGGCGTAATCCACTTTTGCAACCATGAACGTATCGGAAGTGGGGTTTGCAAACCG